>JAMDDG010000275.1 GCA_023488865.1 Bacteroidota bacterium
GAAGAAAACAAGCTCATTCATAGTATTAATGATGGTAGTGGGTCAATAAAATATGCTTTATGCCGTGAAACCTGTCAATGCAATCCAGAAGACCTCCACGTTCATTTTTTTTGCAAAAAATGCAAACAGACGTATTGTCTGAACGATATCCCCGTTCCGGCGATAAATCTTCCCGTTCATTTTTCTCTCGAAAATATAAGCATGGTAGTGAAAGGTATTTGTTCGAATTGCTATAAATAATATTGCAACTAGGTTGCATAAACTTTTTATTACATTTGTCGTTGTTAATTTAGTTTTAATTGGATTTTTATGAGTCGTGGTTGGAAAAATATGAGAATGGTCGCAATATTAT
Organism: Bacteroidota bacterium; assembly: GCA_023488865.1. Classification (GTDB taxonomy): domain Bacteria; phylum Bacteroidota; class Bacteroidia; order Bacteroidales; family Prolixibacteraceae; genus CAINVV01. The sequence continues at coordinate 353 of JAMDDG010000275.1, forward strand.
TGGCTGGGCTGGTAATATTACTTCATTCTGTAATTACTCATCATCACCATTCTGATTTATCCACCGATCATTTTGGTAATGTCAATAACGCAACCCGAGTTCCAGGTGAATCTTCGGATGAAGCCAACAAGCATTGCCACGCTTTTAATAATATCATTACTGAGAAGGTTACTTCAAAGACCGTTAATGTCAAGATTGAGCCAAATTTTAATTTGATTTTAATTTCGGTTTTTGACACATTCCTGTATGCAGATAATGTGGAATCAACCACTTACATTATTTGGAATGTTGATATTATTAAACAATATTTCTCAACTGTACTATCCTTTAGGGGGCCTCCTACTTTATTGTAATTTCTTCTTACTATTTTATTTTCCCTGATAGAAATGTCAGGATTTTGTTAATGCTTTATATTCTAATGAAATGAATAAAAGGAAATTAACAAAGAAGAAATTGCAGGAGAGACAAATTGCTGAAGATAAGAAATTCAACAAAATTTTGCTTATAAGTTTCAGCTCACTTATCCTGGTTACAGTTTCAATCTTTGTATTTTATACCAACTGGTGCAATACAAAATACACTTACAGGCAATATGCCTTATATGGTAAGGAGATACCACCCGAATTAGTTTGCATGAATGGTAATAATTTGAAAATTCATGAAAGCTTAGAAAAAAATTATCAAGGTAAGATTTACTACTTCTGTAGCAATGACTGCTTTAACCATTTTGCGAACCACTTTCGTCAAAATGCATTTGTTCTTGACTCATTTTCAGGTGATACAATTTGCAAGGCCGATGCATTGATTGGATTAAAAAATCAGGGTAACCCTGCGGTCGTTTATTTTAAAAACAGAAAGACATTCAATCAATATTATGAAGCAAGGAGATGATTTAGAAAATTAAAGATCATGCACAAAGAAGAAGAAACCCAACTTAAAGAAATATTAAACTGGATTTTCATTATTCTGACATGTTTTAAATTGGTTTATAGGTTGTTGCAAAAAATCATCGCTTCTTCAATGAGCAATAAAAATAAATTAATTAAATTATTATGATAGATAAAATAATAGCATATTCTATAAAGAATAAATTCATAGTGAGCCTTATCCTTTTGGCACTGATAGGGGTTGGCATTTATTCTTTAAAGACAATAAATCTTGATTCAACACCTGACATAACAAACAATCAGGTGCAGGTAATTACAGTTTCTCAGAATCTCTCAACAGAAGATATAGAACAATTTGTTACCTATCCTGTGGAATTGGCTATGGCCAATTTACCAGGTGTTACTGAGATCAGGTCCGTATCTCGCTTTGGGCTTTCTGTCGTTACCATTGTGTTTAAAGATAATATGGGGACTTATTTGCCAAGGCAGGTAGTCCAGGAGAAACTTAATGCAGTAAAAGACCAAATACCGAGTCAATTTGGAGAACCATTTATGGGGCCTATTACAACTGGTTTAGGGGAGATTTTTCAGTACACAATAAAACCCAAACCGGGTTTTGACTCTATTTATTCGCCGATGGATTTACGTACCATTCAAGATTGGATTGTAAAGCGCCAGATGGCATTAATCCCTGGTGTTGTTGAAGTAAACTCGTTTGGCGGAAATATTAAGCAGTATGAGATTGCGCTAAACCCAGATAAATTGAATGCTATGAATGTTTCAATGACCGAAGTTTTTGAAGCATTGGAAAACAATAATGTCAATACAGGTGGGGCCTATATTGAGAAGAGCCACATGGCCAATTTTATTCGGGGAGAAGGTTTGGCCCGAACATTGGATGACATAAAGAATATCGTTATAAAAAACGACAATGGCATACCCATTTTGATTAATGACGTAGCTGAGAAAGTTCATTTTGGTAGCCAGGTTCGCTATGGAGCTTTCACCCAGGAAGGGCATGAAGCGGTGGGCGGCATGATTTTGATGCTAAAAGGAGAAAACTCTAACGAAGTCATACAAAATGTAAAAAACAGGATCGATGAAGTACAAAAGACTTTACCTAAAGGACTGGAAATAGCTCCTTTTCTCGATCGTTCAGCCTTAATTGAACGTACAACCAGTACTGTCAGTCGTAACCTGATGGAGGGAGCATTGATCGTAATATTTGTTTTGGTTATCTTATTAGGCAGTTTACGAGGTGGCTTGGTTACTGCATCTGTTATTCCTCTGTCCCTATTGTTTGCATTTATTTTAATGAAGGTTTTTGACGTATGGGCAAACTTAATGAGCCTTGGTGCGATTGACTTTGGGATCATCGTTGATGGGGCGGTTATCATAGTTGAGGGAACTGTACATGAAATTGAGAAAAGGATAAAAGCCGGAAAAAACAAATTTGATAAAATCCAAATGAATGAGCTTACTTATCATGCTTCTAGCACAATGATGAATTCTGCATTCTTTGGTCAATTAATTATTCTAATTGTTTTTGCTCCGATACTTTTCCTTACAGGCGTTGAAGGTAAAATGTTCCGCCCAATGGCATTCACATTTGGTTTTGCTGTTATCGGCGCGATACTACTTTGCCTCACCTATGTTCCAATGATTTCCTCCATTGTAATGAAACCAACAATAAATAAAAACAGTTGGCTTGCTCGTTTAGAGAATTTACTTGAAAGAATCAGTAACAGATTCTTAAATGCAATTTATGCCGCATACAAACCAATTCTTACTCTTGCACTCAAACGTAAGAAATCTGTCCTAATTGTCGCTTTGTTGCTATTGGGAAGTGCTGTTTTTGTTTTTACCCGCATGGGTGGCGAATTTGTCCCAAGCCTTAATGAAGGAGATATTGCTATGCAAGCTTTCCTTAGACCCGGAAGCTCGTTGTCTGAAACAATAAAGCGGGAAAAGGAAGTTGAAAATATAATAATGGCAAACTTTCCGGAAGTAAAAACTGTTTGTGCCCGAATAGGCGTTGCCGATATACCCACTGATCCGATGGGATTTGATTATACCGATAGTTTTATCATCCTTGAAAAGGATATGAATAAATGGGTATCTGCCAAATCAAAGGAAGAGTTGATAGAAAAGATTAAATCAAAACTGTCACAACTCCCTGGCCTTAATTTCACCTTTAGTCAACCTGTTGAGTTGCGTTTTAATGAGCTTCTAACCGGAGTCCGGGAGGATGTTGCAGTGAAATTATTTGGAGAAGATTTGGATGTACTCTCGCAGAAAGGAGAAAAAATGCTTGAAATAATAAGCAAGATACCTGGAGCAGAGGATGTAACCCTTGAAAGGACAGCTGGGTTGCCACAAATGACCGTGCAATATGACCGAAAAAAGATAGCGCAATACGGACTGGATATCAGTAAACTTAACAGGTATGTTAGTGCAGCTTTTGCAGGCAGTAGTGCAGGGGTAATCTTTGAAGGAGAAAAGCGTTTTGACATGGTAATCCGGCTTGATGAACAACACCGTAAAAGCATTGAAGATTTACGCAACTTATATGTTGACCTTCCGAATGGTAAACAAGTGCCTATAAAAGAGTTAGCAGAGATAAATTTTCAACCAGGTGCAATGCAAATTTCAAGAGAGGGTACTTTTAGGAGAATTTATGTAGGAGTAAATGTAAGAGGAAGAGATGTTGAATCAGTAGTAAACGACATTCAACAAAAGCTTGATAAACAACTCAATTTACCAGCGGGTTATTACGTCACTTACGGAGGTGAGTTTGAAAATCTTCAACGGGCGAAAGACCGCTTATCAATTGTTTTACCGATAGCTTTGGCTCTCATTTTTATTCTATTATATTTTGCCTTAAAATCATTCCCTCAGACGGTTATGATATATATGGCAGTGCCACTGGCTGCAATTGGAGGTGTTTATTTCCTATGGCTTCGGGGAATGCCATTTAGTATATCTGCCGGGGTCGGGTTTATCGTACTTTTTGGAGTTGCAGTTTTAAATGGGCTAGTCCTTATCAGCCGTTTTAATTCGCTTAAAACGGAAGGTGTCAATGATTTAATGGAACGAATTTCAGTTGGAACCCAGGAGCGATTGAGGCCGATCCTTCTTACTGCGACAGCAGCCATGTTAGGTTTTTTACCAATGGCAATTTCTGGTTCAGCTGGAGCGGAAGTACAACGCCCACTTGCTACAGTAGTAATAGGTGGTTTATTTAGCGCAACTTTCCTCACATTGGTTGTTATTCCAGTTTTGTATGCATTGGTTGAATCATTAGCTGAAAGAAGAAGAATAAGTCGGACGACCATAACAATCACACCACTCATTATTTTCCTTTTTCTTAGTATTGGACTATCTATAGTTTCCACGACGACACAGGCTCAGGGAAAGGACTCCTTAACTCAGATATCACTTGATAAAGCAATCAACAGGGCAAAGAATAATTTTCCGTTGATAAAAGCTGCGCAACTTGATGTTAAGAATCAACAGGTTTTAAAAAAGACAGTTTGGGATTTTGGCAATACCGAATTTTCAACAGGTGCCGAGGAACTTGGTAAATCGAATAACGGTATATATACAACCGTTGGTATCAGACAGGACTTTGATATTTTAAGCATCGGTGCAAAATCACGAGTTCAAAACAAACTATTGGCAATTTCTCAAACAAATCTTAACCTTACAAAATTGGAAGTTTCTCGTGAAGTAAGTGTGGCTTGGGGAAATACTTATAGTGCAAAAAAAACATATCAGTTATACTTACAACTAGATTCAATTTTTAAAGATTTTGAAAGAGCCGCGAGATTACGTTATGAAACCCAAGCAACATCAAAACTTGAGTATCTTTCTGCATCAAATCAGGCGAAGCAGATCAGCATTCAAAAAGAGAAATCAAAGAGAGACTATTTAATTTCTCTCCAAAGATTAAATCTATGGTTTGTCAGTGATACAATCTTTACCGTTGATGATACCTCTGTAAAGGGGTTAGGCGTTTTGCAGTATTTACGTTTAGACTCAGCTTACCAACATCCGGAGCTACAACTGTACGAACAACGAGTGCAGTTGGCTGATGCCCGCCTTAAACTGATGAAATCTGGGTATCTGCCCAAATTCACCGCCGAATATGGTAGCCAAAAAATTGGTTCTCAATCAGGTTATTATAAATATCAGGTTGGTATAAGTATTCCACTTTTTTTCAATTCGCAATTAGGTAAAACCCAGTCGGCTAAGCTTGAAAGTAGTATTGCAAGGGAAAATTATTCTCAAAAGACAATTGAAGTTATGGCTGGGTATAAAATTCTTTACGATGAGTATAAAAAATGGTTAACTACTTGGGAATATTACCGTGATGTTGCATTACCTGTTGCAAAAGAACAGAAAAACGGAGCGATTGCATCTTATCGAGAAGGGGCGATTGATTATATCAGTTTTCTGCAAAATGTGAAGGATGCAATGGAAATTGAGTTTAATTATTGGAACGCTTATGGAAACTATCTTGATTCCAGATTTAAAGTTGAATATTTTATTAACTCCTCAAAATAAGCAGATGAATTTAAAAATAATAAGTAAAACCGTAAAAATTATGAAAATAGCTATTATAGCAGGATTCCTTGCATTTGTCTTTGCATCCTGCACCCAAAAACCGACAGCAACTGCAGACAAAGAAGTCTCTGCTAATCCTATTCCTGAAGGTGCCCCGACTAGCGCATTATTGACTAGACAACAGTTTTCGGCCTTGGAAATTAAGACAGATACACTGTCAAAGCAGAATTTCTCAAGTGTTGTTGTGGCCAATGGTCAACTTGAGGTATTGCCTCAGAATGAAGCCTCCGTTACAGCTATAATAGGTGCAAACGTTATTTCAATTGAGGTCTTTGAAGGGAAGGAGGTTAGGCAAGGACAAATATTGGCCTATTTGAGCCATCCGGATTTGTTGAACTTACAGACACGTTATTTGAATTCATGGAACCAACTGAAATATGCTGAAAAGGATTTCCAGAGACAAAAAGCCCTATATGAAGGACAAGTTGGAGCAGGTAAAGACTTGCAAAAAATTCAGTCAGACTTTTATTCTCTCGCGGGTGAGGTAAAAAATCTTGAAGCCCAATTGAAATTGCTTAAACTCGATCCTATAAAAATTAACCAAGGCACTATTTACGAAAAAGTGCCGGTGGTTAGCCCGATTAACGGATTTATTGAAAAAGTCGATGTAAAAATCGGGCAATATGTTGATCCCCAGAAACAAATGTTTGAGGTGCTAAATAACGAACATATCCATGCAGATTTAATGGTTTATGAGAAAGATGTTAACAAGGTTAAAGTGGGCCAGAAAGTTGCATTCACAATTGAGTCCCTCTCTGGTGAGATCTTGTCGGCTACCATTTTTGCAGTGGGTAAATCTTTTGAACAAAACCCAAAAGCGGTTCATGTCCATGCCGAAATTGAGAATAAAAAAGGCTTATTGATTTCCGGAATGTATATTACTGGTAGAATTTCCACAGGCAATGATTATGTATATGCATTACCTGAAGGCGCCCTTGTAAATGAAGAAGGAAAATCATTTGTTTTTATTTCAGAACAAGTTGGAGACAACTGGAAATTTAGTCCGTTAGAAGTTATTCCCGGACAACAGGAAGATGGTTATGTCGAAATAAAACTGCTTTCACCATTGAAAAAAGGTTCGTTGATAGCTATGAATAATGCCTATTATCTCCTTTCAGAAATGAAAAAAGGAGAAACCGGTGAAGAGTAACCTAATAAGGTTAATATCAAATAATTATTATCATGTCTTAAAAAAAATAACATGAAAGCAATAAAAGCATTTGTTAAGCCCTTTAAAGTAAATTCTATTTTGAATCAATTAATAGAGGCCGGTTATCCGAATTTAACAGTCTCATTAGCTGAAGGTACCGGACGTTTTAAAGGAGATGAATCAACACTCTCAACCCATTTTTCAATAACAAACAGTAAAGTCGCTAAAATTGAAATTGTATGCAATAAGAAAGATGTGGAAAAGATAGTTGAAATAATCTCAGAACAAGGTCGTACGGGAAACCCAGGTGATGGTCTAATTTATATTTCTAGTGTAGAAAAAGCATACCGTGTAAAAACGGGTGAAGGAATCATACTGGACGATAAGGATTAGAACTCATGGATTGTATTCTTGAAATGCGCAAAATAGCTATTGCCAAAGGAGGGAAATGCTTATCACCTTATTATACAAATAATAAGGTAAAACTTCTTTGGGAATGCAGTTGTGGCCACCAGTGGTTTGCAACACCTTTTAGCATTAAAGTCAGGAATAGCTGGTGCCCAGTTTGTGCTGGCAACCAGGCTTTTGGAATGGATTCCATGCATAAATTGGCAGAAAAGAAACAAGGGAAATGCCTTTCTTCAATGTATAGGAATTGTAAGACAAAAATGCTATGGCTATGTCACGACGGACATCAGTTTCAAATAACACCTTACAACGTTATGCGGGGAAAGTGGTGTCCCTATTGCCGTTCTACCATAGTTTAAAAGTTTAATTGGAACTGGTGGGGGATATAAAACCCCACCAGGTTTTAACTCTATTTTCATGTAATATTTCAACTATGAAAACATATTTCAAAAGACTATTTATTTGGCAGCTTGCCGGAGGAGGTATCTTTCTTCTTGTACTTTCTCCAGTGCTATTGGCTGTTTACCAATATGAGTTCTCTAGTCATCAAATCTCATTTGAGCAGAATTTACTCGATATTTATCAGCAACTTTTATTTCCTGATGATATTGATATTCCGATATTGAATATAATTATTTCGACAATAGGCACCATAATAGGTACCTTACTTTACTCTTTGAAAAGACGAATTTCAGTCAAGAACCTTTCTACTTCAGATATTATTACTCTCATTGAAAAGGGAGAAAACGCAAAAGTTGAGTTTAAATCATCTCTTCGGTACGATTATAGGCAGATAAAAACAAACAAAAATCTGGAGGATGTAATATTGAAATCAATTGCTGGGTTTTTAAATAGCGATGGTGGGGTCCTTTTAATTGGAGTGAATGATGATGGTGAGATTTTGGGAATTGCGAATGACTTTTGGTCATTGAAAACCAAGACTAAAGATGGTTTTGAACAAAGGCTAATGCTAATTATATCAAACGCCTTTGGAAAAGATATCTGCACCAAAATACATGTTTCCTTTCATGAAATCGAGAATAAGGATGTTTGTTCGCTATTAATTGAAAGATCTAAGCGGCCTATTTATTTTAGAGACAACAATCAAACTATCTTCTTTTTACGGACAGGAAACGTAACCAACCCTCTTTCAACAAGTGAAACTGTTGAATACTTAGAGTCAAAGAATACATAACAGTGTCTTAGATTGTCTTATTGCTAAAAATTAAGATCATGAAAAAAATACAATTTGTTTACTTGATAGCAGCAATAGCTGCTTTACTGAGCAGTTGTGCTGTTATTCGCCCCGGCGAAGTCGGATTAAAAGTAAAGTATGGCAAAATTAAGCCAGATATTATGACTCCTGGTATATATGCCAGAGGTATTTTGGGAACCAGAATCGAACGTTTTGATACTCGAGTTATTGAATATTCGAAAAAGCTTGGATTTCATAGCAAAGAAGGGATAGAAGTAACTTCAGAATTGACCCTGCTTTATCATTTAGTACCTGATTCTGTCCAAAGCATTTATAAGAAATTTAATGGCTATTACCAGAACACTCTTATTATTAATAATCTCATTGCTGCATTGCGACAGGAGGGACTCAACCATAATGCCATCGAACTTATTACCCAACGTGCGGAGATTGAAAATTCCATTAAGGAAAAACTTATCACGACTATTGGTAAATATGGCTTCTCTGTTGATTTGGTCCTTATTAAGGAGATTGACTTGCCTGACGAAATAACTAAGATAATACAATCAAAATTAACTGCAGAACAGGTATCTAAAAAAACCGAGATCGATTTGGGAATTCAAAGGAAAAATCTCAATTACCAGATTGAAAAGGAAAAGATGGAAGCTGAATTGGAAGTTGCTAAACAGCGAATAGCGCTCGACTTTGTCATTGAAAAACAGAAGAAAGAGTCAGAGCGGTTACTGATAGAGTCAGAAGCAATAAAAAAATCTCAGGATATGTTGAATTCATCGCTCACCGATAAACTAATTCAGTTTAAAGCGCTGGATATTACCAAGGATCTGGTAAAGTCGCCAAATGCTAAAATTATCATCACCGACGGAAAATCTTCGGTAATACTAAGTGATAAATAGAAATAAGAACGGGAGAAGCTTTGCTCCATATGTTTTTGTGAACAACCGGAACTTCCGGGACAAGGTTTAATCCCATTATTCAAAAATGAAATAATGAAAAAATATAAGTTAAATAATTTAGATTGTGCTTCATGTGCTTCAAAGATTGAAGATAATCTGGCTAAACTGGAAGTTGTAAAATTTATAGCTGTAAATTTTGCGAATGCCACCATGACCATTGATACCAGCAATATCGAAAAGGTTAAAGCCCGAATAAAAGAGATAGAGCCGGAGGTTGAAGTGGAAGATCATGATAAAGAGAAAGTATTAGTTTCGGTAAGTGAACTTGCTGAAAATAAATGGACAATAATTAAAGCTTTTGTTGGCCTGGCATTGCTGCTTATCGGATTGATATTTGAAGAAAAGCTTCACAACACTCCATCTGAAATAGCAGAATATGCCGTATATGTTACTGCCTACCTCATTGTGGGTTGGAAAGTGATAGCTTCGGCCGTAAAGAATATCATCAGGGGACAATTTTTTGATGAGCAGTTTTTAATGACCATAGCCACACTCGGAGCTTTTGCGATTCATCAAATGCCCGAAGCAGTAGCGGTTATGCTATTTTACGTGACCGGTGAATTGTTTCAGGACATTGCAGTTGGTCGCTCCCGCAAATCAATCAAATCGTTACTTGAAATCAAGCCCGATTATGCCAACCTGAAGTCGGGCATGGAAATAATAAAAGTTTCCCCCGAAGAAGTTAAGGTCGGTGATACCATCATTGTGAAGGCTGGTGAGAAAGTTCCACTCGACGGAACAATACTTGAAGGCACTTCGTTTGTTGACACTGCAGCATTGACAGGCGAAAGTGTTCCCAGAAAAGTAAAAGAAAAAGACGAAGTGATGGCAGGTATGATCAATCAATCCGGTTTACTGACTATTAAAGTCAATAAATTATTTGACGAGTCATCTGTATCCAGAATACTTGAGTTGGTGGAAAATGCCACTTCGCAAAAAGCAGAAACTGAAAAATTCATCACAACTTTTGCAAGGTATTATACGCCGATAGTGGTTATTGGCGCTTTGTTGATGGCTGTTTTGCCTCCACTTTTATTTAGCGGACAAACTTTCAACGAGTGGATTTACCGCGCCTTGGTTGTGTTGGTCATTTCCTGCCCCTGTGCGTTGGTTATCAGTATTCCTTTGGGTTATTTTGGTGGAGTTGGGTTGGCATCTCGTAAGGGAATCCTGGTGAAAGGCTCTAATTTTCTGGACGCTCTGACACGGGTAACAACTGTGGTGTTTGATAAAACAGGCACACTCACAAAGGGCGAGTTTAAGGTTTCGGATGTTGTTATTTCCAATGGATTTTCGAAAGAAGAAATTTTGGAATATGCTGCTTATGCGGAAGTTAACTCGAACCATCCGGTAGCACAATCTATTACCGAGGCGTATCAGAATAAGATTGACACCGCCAAAATCACACAAACCGAAGAAATTTCCGGGCATGGCATTAAGGCTGTTGTTGATGGCAAAACAATTCTTGCCGGCAATGATAAGCTATTGCACAAGGAAAACATTGAACATCCGGTTTGTCAGGTTGATGGAACGGTAGTGCATGTTGCAATCGATAGTATTTATGCCGGGTATATCATTATTTCCGACAGTTTGAAGGACGATGCGATTGAAGCGATTGAGAACTTAAAAGCGAAGAAAATTCAAACGGTCATGCTCACCGGGGATAATCAATATGCCGCTCAAGCCTTTGCAAAAAAGTTAGGAATTGACCGGTTTTACCCGGAACTGCTACCTGAAGATAAAGTCAAACACATCGAACAATTAATAGCAGAAAACAAAGGTGGCAAAGTTGCATTTGTTGGCGACGGAATAAACGATGCTCCGGTCATTGCCCGTGCGGACATTGGAATAGCTATGGGAGCGCTTGGTTCCGATGCGGCAATCGAGACTGCCGATGTGGTGCTGATGACAGATTCACCATCGAAAGTTGCCCTGGCCATTGATGTAGCTAATACGACACGGAACATTGTATGGCAGAATATCTATTTTGCAATGGGCGTGAAACTGACTTTCATAATTCTCGGCATATTTGGTATCGCCACCATGTGGGAAGCTGTTTTCGGGGATATGGGCGTTGCTTTGATCGCGATTTTTAATGCCCTGAGGATATTAAGAAAATAGGATTATAAAATAATTTAACATCAAAAAGGCAAGAATATGTCGATAGTAAAAACAATGGGGATATTCATCCTGGCAGGACTTTGCGAAATCG
>JAMDDG010000241.1 GCA_023488865.1 Bacteroidota bacterium
CGCTGCAAAGTTTTCATGGCACCAATTGCCGTCATGTCGTTTACGGCGAAGATCGCATCCGGTGGTGAGGGAAGGTGCATCAGGTTTCGGGTTGCATCACCTGCCAGTTCGAAAGAGTCGGCTATGATGACCCAATCTTCCCGAAAGGGGATTCCGTGATCTTCCAGCGCCTGTTTGTATCCTGCCAACCGTTGGGCCCCGATTCCAAGGGTCTGTTGAGTCGTTAGGTGGGCGATGCGCTTGCAGCCGGTATCAATGAGATGGCAGGTTGCATTGTAGGCAGCTTTGCGATCGTCAATAATAACCCGGTCAACCTCCATTCCTTCCGGCGTCCGATCAAAATAGACCAGGGGAACGCCATTTTCTTCCAGGTTTTGAAGGTGAGAGAAATCGTGTGTCTCCTTGGAGATTGATACCAATGCTCCTTCAACCCGGTTCGACTCCAGGGCTTGCGCATTGATGATCTCACGGGCATAGCTCTCATTCGACTGGCATATCATGACGTTATACCCGGCTTCGTAAGCCACATCTTCGATTCCGCTGATAACAGTAGAGAAAAAATAATGAACAACCTCCGGCACAATTACTCCGATGGTATTGGTCCGGCTATTTTTCAGGGAGAGAGCTACAGCATTGGGTTTGTACCGAAGTTTGGCTGCCAGGTCATTGACGGCATCCTTGGTCTCCTTACTGATATCCGGATGGTTTTTTAAAGCCCTTGAAACCGTAGATGCAGAGATATTGAGCGCTCTGGCAATGTCTTTGATCGTAATCGGACTACTCATGTACGACAAAAGTTAGTTGGATTATTTCGAAGTTGCAAGTTAATCAATTTTTAAACATTATGCCAAGATGTATTTTCGGTCGCTGCAATGGTAAAAACATGATGCCGTTAAGAAAATTTTTTGCTTTGCTCAACAGATTGCTTCACTGCGTTCGCAATGACTATTGAAAATCAATGTGTTGAGTTAAGGGAAGAGTAGGATGGCGGGGAAATGCACAACATATTTCACAAATTGATGCACCCGCCATCCTACTCTTCCCTTAACTCTCAATATCAACAATATGTCGTCATTGCGAGTCGGAACGACGAAGCAATCTGCTGATTTACAGTTAATTATAAATTTTATACTTATTCTATTTTGATCGTAATGTTATCGTCTCACAACGGTTTAATGGCAGAAGATAAAAATCTGTCATTGGTAGTGAGAAACGACGAAGCAATTTGTTGCTAACTCGCTTAATTCCAATTAAATAAATGTATGATAATTAGCTATCCAAATCGTCGCACCCATTTATTATGACAGTTGATGCAATACTGTCATTGCTACCACAGCCTGTCCCGATGAAAATCGAGAAGGAACGAAGGGGGAAGCAATCTTAAAGTCAATAGTGAAAATAGGACAAGTTGAATCGTATAATCCTTTACTCACATATAACCAATAGTTATAGTATAATATTTTATGCCCGAATACAAAGGCTAAACGACATTGACACATCATAAATTATTAATTAACACCTAATTCTTAAAAAAATGTAATAAAACAGAAAACATGTTGTAAAACATATTTGATGCAAACGTAACCGCAAACGATTGCGAAATGATTTTTTTGAAACAGGCAAAAAACATAGGTTAAATGATTGTTAAATTACATTTATTTGCAGGATTGAAATGGCCTTAAAGAAGGTTTTAGGCGCTAAACAAATTGATTTTCAACGTTCTTATTTTCGATTTTAAAAAGATGCTCCATGCATTAAATTCTTTAACCATGATTTATGGATCCATAATTTAATCCACTTGAAACGAGCATGTGACAAATCTCGTAAGATACTTTGCTTGTAGTTTGCGAGATTCATGAGAAACTACTAATAGTCATTAATTTAACTAAATTATCATCGAATGAAATTTGAATTAGCAAAGATGAAGATGCTTTGGTTTTTCCTTTTCGCAGTTTTTACATTGCCTGCTTTTGCCCAGGAAAAAACCATCTCCGGAACAGTTTCCGATGCTACCAGCAAAGAGTCGCTGATTGGAGTAACTGTACTTGTTGAGGGTACGACCAACGGAACAGCGACTGATATTGACGGCAAGTTCACCTTAAGGGTTACTCCCGGACAGAAAATAGTATTCTCTTTTGTCGGGTATGTACCACAAACAGTAACTGTTGGACAACAAACCACATTTAAAATCGCCCTTAGTCCCCAGTCCCAGGGATTGGATGAAGTAGTGGTTATCGGTTACGGAACCGTCAAGAAAAATGATGCAACCGGTGCCGTCAGTACGGTAAGTTCCAAAGATTTTGCCAAAGGCGGAATTACTTCACCTCAAGACCTTATTGTCGGCAAGAGCGCCGGTACGGTGGTAACCTCTTCGGACGGTGCTCCCGGTAGTGGCGCCACCATTCGGATCAGAGGTGGATCTTCTATGTCTGCAAGCAACGATCCTTTGATCATCATCGATGGATTTCCGGTAAGTAACTCAGGAATTTCCGGATTAGCGAACCCTTTAACTACGATCAACCCTAATGACATCGAGACCTTTACGGTATTAAAGGATGCTTCAGCAACCGCTATTTATGGTTCAAGGGCTTCGAACGGGGTAATTTTGATTACGACCAAAAAAGGCACTGCCGGAAAGCCCATGAAGATAGAATACAATGGTACAGTGTCTGCCAATGTCGTTCCTGCTTATATGGACGTTCTTTCTGGCGATGAGCTCCGCTCTTTGGCTTTGGATCTCGCCTCAAAAGGTGCTGTTGGCCTGAATATGAATAGTTTAAATCGTCTTGGCAAAGAAAATACCAACTGGCAGAAACAGATCTATCAGACTGCAATTGCACATGACCATAACATCAGCATGAGCGGAGGGATTAAAACCATGCCTTACAGGGCCTCACTCGGGTATACCAATCAGGATGGTATTCTGAAAACGACCAACATGGAGCGTTCTACCCTTGCAATTGGGCTCGATCCTACTTTTTTTGATAACCACCTGAAAGTTAGTGTTAACTTAAAAGGAAGCTATACCAAACAAGATTTTGGTAATCAGGGCGCTGTTGGTTCTGCCGTTTTCTACGATCCAACACAACCGGTCCGCAATGGTAATACTAAATTTGGCGGATATTTTACATGGGTTAACCTTTCAGATGTTTTGCCCGACGGTACCATGGATCCCAACGGTAGTCCCAATCCGATCGGAGTTTCCAACCCGGTAGCTTTGTTGAATCAGACAGATAACCGTTCAACCGTGCAACGCAGTCTGGGCAATGTCCAGTTTGATTATAAATTCCATTTTCTCCCGGAATTAAGGGCCAATTTGAATCTCGGTTACGATTATTTCACCTCCAAGGGGCATAACAACGCCACGAATGACGCTGCTTTTACTTTCCGCAACGGGATAGGCCAAAAGATAGACTACAAACAGGCAGGTAAATCGCAATTACTTGATTTCTACCTGAACTACGTGAAAGAGATACCTTCGGTAAAGAGTAAAGTAGATGCAACAGCCGGTTATTCATGGCAACATTTTTACAAAGATGGATCCTCCTTTTCACGGAATGGAGATGAAACGCAAATATCGGATAACTCATCTTTTATCAATGAAAACTATTTGATCTCCTTCTTCGGACGGTTGAATTACACTTTCATGGAACGTTATTTGTTGACGGTAACTGTCCGCGATGACGGATCTTCAAGATTTTCATCAGCAAACCGCTGGGGACTTTTCCCGGCTGCAGCCGTGGCCTGGAAGCTCAAAGATGAATCATTTCTGAAAAATGTTTCCGCAGTTTCTGACCTGAAATTAAGATTGGGCTGGGGTATCACCGGTCAGCAGGATATTGGTAACGATTTTCCTTATCTGCCAGTTTACCGCGAAAGTACGGCAACGGCCCAATATCAGTTTGGAAATACTTTATACAATACATTGCGTCCCAATCCTTATGATGCCAACATCAAATGGGAGCAGACTACTACCTATAACGTTGGTTTGGACTTTGGCTTCCTGAAGAACAGGATTACCGGTTCCATAGATGCCTACAAACGTGACACCAAAGATTTGCTGAACTTTATCCCGATAGCTGCCGGAAGCAACTTTTCCAACTTCCTGACAACCAATGTCGGAAATCTTGAAAATAAAGGGCTGGAATTTTCTTTGACCGGTCAAATTATCGCATCAAAGGATTTGAGCTGGAGTGCAGGTTTCAATGCAGCTTACAATGAAAATAAAATTACCAAGCTGACGAAAACGGACGACCCGAATTATACGGGTGTTGACGTTGGCGGAATAGGCGGAGGCGTTGGTAACTTCATCCAGAATCAGCGTGTTGGGTTCCCTGCCAACTCATTTTATGTATTCCAACAGGTATACGGATCAAATGGCATGCCGATCGAAGGCCTCTATGTTGACCGTACAGGTACCGGAGGAACTGTTACCAGCAACAACCTGAACAAGTACCATTATAAAAAACCGGCCCCTGACGTTACTTTGGGAATCAATTCACGGATTGAATACAAAAAATTTGATTTCTCATTTTCAGGAAGGGCCAACCTTGGGAACTATGTTTATAACAATGTTGCTTCAGGGGCGCTTTACTCAACCGTTTACAACCAGTCCGGATTCTTTAACAATATTCCAAAGCTGGTTAACAACGCGAAGTTTACGAATACACAGTATTTCTCTGATTTCTACATCGAGAACGCCTCTTTTTTCAAAATGGACAACATGAGTGTCGGATACAATTTTGATCAATTTAAAAAAGTTAAAGCACGGTTAAGCTTTACGGTACAAAATGCCTTTACGGTAACCAAATACAAAGGATTAGATCCTGAAGTGAATGGTGGTATTGACAACAATTTCTATCCCCGCCCGAGAGTCTTTGTCCTTGGCGTAAATCTCACATTCTAACTTTTTATTAAGGATACGACATGAAAAACAACAATATAAAAATTTTAGCTCTCCTCTTTGCCACAGTGATGATTGGCTCTTGTGTCAAAGACTTGAATGTTACGCCGAAAGACCCTAATATCGTAACATCTTTAACTGTTTACGATTCCCCTGCGGCATACAAAGAGGGATTGGCGAAACTGTATGCAACTTTTGCGTTAAGCGGCCAGCAAGGTCCTGCAGGGCAACCTGATATTGCCGGGATTGATGAGGGGTTCTCGAACTATCTCCGTCAATATTGGAATGCGCAGGAATTATCTACCGATGAAGCTGTTATAGCATGGAATGATGCGTCAATCAAAGACTTCCACTGGCAAACCTGGGCCCCGAACGACGTATTCATCGCAGCCATCTATTCCAGGATTATGTACACGGTGGCGCTTTGCAACGAATACATCCGTGCAACCACGGGCAAAACCGATGCTGATATCGTGAAATACAATGCCGAAGCCAGGTTTATCCGTGCATTGGCTTATTATCATGCCATTGATTTATTTGGCAACCCTCCTTTTGTCACTGAGGCTGATTCTCCCGGCGCATTTTTTCCGAAGCAAACAACCCGCGCCGCCTTATTTACTTACATCGAATCTGAGCTGAAAGCGATTGAAGGTGTGTTGGGCGCTCCGAGATTTGAGTATGCGCGCGCCGATCAGGCCGCTGCCTGGACGCTTTTAGCTAAACTCTATCTGAATGCGAAAGTTTATATCGGACAGGATAAGAATACCGAGTGTGTTACCTATTGCAACAAAGTAATTGCAGCCGGTTATACCTTAATACCCAAGTATGCCAATAACTTCACTGCAGACAATAACCTCAGTCCTGAAATGATTTTAGCGATCACTTCCGACGGTCAGCATACCCAAACCTATGGAGGGATGACTTATCTCATCCATGCCGGGATTGGCGGAAGCATGTCGCCTGCCAGATTCGGTGTTGGGGGTGGTTGGGGAGGTATCCGTACGACCAAAGCTTTTGTGAACAAATTTGCAGATCCGAGCGGAAATACCGACAAACGCGCGATGTTCTGGACGGATGGCCAAAAACTCGATATTTCTGACATTGGCCAATTTACCGATGGATGGGCCATTACGAAATACTCCAATCTTACCTCTACAGGAGCTGCAGCCCCCCATGCCCATCCCGATTTTGTGGATACCGATTACCCCTTGTTCCGTCTGGCAGATGTTTACCTGATGTACGCAGAAGCTGTTCTCAGAGGAGCGACAACGGGTGATGCCACAACTGCATTGGGGTATGTCAATGCGTTACGTCAGCGTGCTTACGGCAACGCCAGTGGAAATATTACAGCCGGTCAACTGACGTTGGATTTCATCCTGGATGAAAGAGCCCGTGAGCTTTACTGGGAAGGACACCGCAGAACTGACCTTATCCGGTTTGGCAAATTTACCGGTGGAGCTTACTTATGGCCCTGGAAAGGAAAAGTTGCCGCCGGAGCTGCAACGGAAAGTTTCCGCGACCTTTACCCTATCCCTTCTAACGATTTAGGAGCGAACCCAACTTTAAAACAAAATCCTGGTTATAATTAAACTTCTAAATTTTTGAACAATGAACAAAAAAATATTTATATATCTGACTTTCATTGGGTTGATCGGAATTTTGTTTTCTTGTAAGAAAGATGAAACAAAAGCTATCTTGTCGGACAATCCAGTTGCACCAACCCTTGTGAGCGTGCCTGATTTAACACTTAAAAGGGCCAATGGGACGAATGTACTCCAATTTGTAGGCACCGCTGTTGATCCAGGCTTTCAGGCTTCTGCAACCTATTATCTGGAAGCTTGCGTGAAAGGGACTAATTTTAAGGATCCACTATTAATATTTAGCGACAAGCAGGATCTTTCAATGAAAATATCGGTGAGCGATCTTAACGGGATCTTCCTTAAGAAATACCCTGCAGACCAGCTAACCTCTGTTGATTTGAGAATAAGGTCAGTCCTTTCAGTAAGTAGCGGAACTGCTTCATTTGTCTATAGTTCCGTTACGAAATCTGCTGATGCTACAACCTATGGATTGCCTCGATTGGACTTAATTGGTTCAGGTATTACCCAGAAAATCGAATCTGCATTGGGTAATGGCGTTTACGTCAACTTTGTTAAACTTGATGCAACAAAAAGTTTCACTTTGAAAGATCCGGATTCCAATACTATTTATGGCGGAAGCAACGGAGTACTTTCGGTGAATGGAAGCGGTATTAAATCTACTGCTAACGGATGGTACAGACTTACGGTCGACACCAAGGCGCTTACTTACAAATTGGAATCTTATATGGTTGGCTTAGTTGGAGACGCAACTCCTAACGGATGGAGTTCACCTGACCAAAAGATGGATTACAATGCGAGTACAGGAACCTGGTCAATTACACTCAACCTTGTTAGCGGCGGATTCAAATTCAGGCTAAATGATGACTGGGGATGGAACCTGGGCGGAACAACTGATAATTTGACCCAAGGTGGAGCGAACTGTTCAGTGACTGCAGGTAATTATACTATTACCTTAACCATCATTAATGGGACAACCGGTACTTATACTATCGTTAAAAACAACTAAAACGGTCATGTCGTTCGCTGAGAGTTTCATGGCGAACGACATCCCTGTTAAGTATCAATACACTAATTGATTATTTTAACTTATAAAAAATAAAGATAAATGAAAATTAAGTCTAAATATAGAATATTAGCCGTCCTGGTTACTGCAACCCTCTTTTTTGCAGCGTGTACCAAGGAAAAATCGGACGTCAGGCTAAGCCCTACGCTCTCAACCACGCAAACGCTGAATATTAAATCTGATGCAGCAACGGTTGTAGGATATGTTGTAGCCGAAGGGGATGGTTTCACTGAAAAAGGTGTTTGTTACAATACTTCACCCGCTCCAACTGTCTCAAATACAAAAGTTGCCTTTATCGGTCAAAGCAAAACAGCTACCTACAATGTGACTTTGCCGGGCCTTGCTTATGCAACTAAATATTATGCACGTTCTTATGCTATCAGTGCAAGTGGCACCATCTACGGATCAGAGGTTAATTTTACTACTTTGCCCGTTGTCCCAACGCTAACGACAGCTGCAATTACTGCAGTTACAGGAAATTCAGCTGCTGGTGGCGGTAATGTTACCGTAAGCGGCGGTGCGGAGGTGACAGCCCGTGGCATTTGTTATGGAACCAACCACAATCCGACAACGGCAGATACCAAAACCTCCGATTCAAAAGGAACTGGGGCATTTGTCAGTTCGTTGACCGGTCTCAAAGGGAATACCACCTATTATGTACGTGCTTATGCAGTTAATAGCGCCGGCACAGGCTATGGTCCTGAAGTTTTATTTAAAACTCTGGTTGATTTACCCGTCGTAACCACCGCGGCTGTAACCGGTATCACAAAAACAGCTGCCGTTTCGGGGGGGGATGTTACATACGATGGTGGAGGCACAGTTACTGACAAAGGTCTTGCCTGGGGTGCCAGCGCAAACCCGACAATCACGGGTACTAAAATTGATGGTGGCACCGGTTTGGGCGCTTTTGTGAGCAATCTGAGCGGATTAATGAAATTCACAACCTACCACGTTCGTGCATACGCTACCAATAGTTCAGGTACCGCTTATGGTGCCGATATCCAGTTTACTACTTTGGCCGACATCCAAACCTGGAATATCCCAGGCGACTATGTAGCAGACAGCTATCCGGGTACAACCCTGGCAAACTGGGCTCCTGATAAATCACCTCAGGTAATAAGTACCATTTCAGGGCCTGATAAATTGGAAGGTTATGTGTATATGGCCAATGCCAGTAACAGTTGGAAGTTTGCAACCCAGCCCAATTGGAACGGTCCCAATTACGGAGATGGCGGAGCCGGTAAACTGGATGCTAATGGCGGAAACTTCAATTCACCAGCCGGTTATTACAAGATAAATGCAAATTCAACCGCCATGACCTATACTGCCGTTGCAACCAATTGGGGTGTAATCGGGGATGCAACCCCGCTGGGTTGGGGCGATGAAACACCTTTGGCCTATAGTCCTGCACAACGTATTTGGCAAGGGGTTATGCACTTAACTGCCGCCAGTATCAAATTCAGGGCCAACCACGATTGGGGCTTGAATTATGGAAGTGACAAAGCAGATGGTACATTGAGTGCCGGGGCCGCGAACATCCCAATATCGTTGGAGGCTGATTATGCCATCACCCTCGATTTAAGTCATCCGAATGCATATACTTATACTGCCAACAGATGGGGTGTTATTGGGGATGCAACTCCAGGTGGTTGGGGAACAGATACAAACATGACTTGGGACGCAACCAACAAAGTACTCAAAGTTACTTTGAACCTGACAGTTGGGGCAATCAAATTCAGGGCCAATGATGATTGGGCTGTTAACCTGGGTGGTTTGAATCTCTCTGCTCTTTCCAATGGTGGAGATAACATTCCAATCGCTGTTGCCGGCAATTATACAATTACACTCGATGTTCTGAAAGCGGTTCCTTCCTGTACCGTTACGAAGAACTAATTTTTTAAAATTGTAATAAAGTTTCCAAAGTTTATAGTTACGAGTAAATTTAGATCGTAACTATAACTTTGGAAACTTTTTTTTCTAACGTATCCAATTTTGCCTGTAGCTAAAACTTTGGAAACTTTTTTCGCTTTTATTTGATCAATTTGTTTACCTTCAACACACATTCCAATTTACAATTACAGCCATGAGAACCCTTCTCTTATTGCTGCTCCAGCTGGTTCTTTCCCTGTCAGGATTTTCCCAGATTATTACTGCCAGTCCTTCTCTGCCAGCAGATAATCAATCAGTTACACTAATTTATGATGCAACGCTGGGAACTGCAGGCTTAAAAGATTATACTGGCGATGTATATGCCCATATAGGAGTTATCACCGATAAAAGCACTTCTCCAAGCGACTGGAAATATGTTGTAGCCCCCTGGGGCACCAATGTTGACAAAGCAAAGACTACGCGAATAGCCGCCAACAAATACCAGCTGGTGTTACTTCCGGATATCAGAACTTATTTTGGTGTACCTGCAGGTGAGAAGATACTGAAAATAGCCGTGGTGTTCCGCAGTGGTGTTCAGGTAAACGGGAGCTACCTCGAAGGGAAAGATACCGGTGGCAAAGACATCTTTGTGGATGTGTACGAAAGCGGATTGAATATAGTCATACAGCAACCGACCGAAAATCAGATTTTCCAACAGAACACCAACTTCCAACTGGTGACTACAGCTTCGGCCAATGCCGATCTGGACCTTTACCTCAATAATCAAAAAATCAGTTCAGCCACTGCCTCCAGTTTCCTTACCTATACCTTCAACCTGACATCAGGTAACTACTGGATCAAAGCCACGGCAATCACCCCGGCAAAAACTGTTGCCGATTCGGTTTATGTGTATGTGATGGGCGATCAGGTTACTGAAACAAGGCCTGCAACTGCAATCAAAGGGATTACGTATCCGGATACGCAATCGGCAACGCTGGTTCTTTGGGCGCCTTTGAAACAATCGGTATTTGTTCTTGGGGATTTCAACGACTGGCACCCGTCAAGTGCAGGCCAGATGAAAAAAGACGGCGACTATTTCTGGCTCACGATCCCCAACCTTACTCCTGGGAAGGAATATGCTTTCCAGTATCTGGTAGACGGAAACCTCAAAATTGCAGACCCTTACACCGATAAGATTCTGGATCCCTGGAACGACAAGTACATCGACGCTTCCACTTATCCGAACCTGATGGCTTATCCTACCGGGAAGACGGAGGGCATCGTTTCAGTTCTTCAACCCAACAAAACCAAATACAGCTGGCAGGTGGCACAGTTTGCACCTCCGGCATCGGATACCTGTGTCATTTACGAGGCCTTAGTCAGGGATTTTGATGCTACACACAGTTTTGCCGGCGTGGCCAGCCATCTGGATTACCTGAAGAGTCTGAAGGTTAATGTGCTGGAGTTGATGCCGGTCAACGAGTTTGAGGGCAACAGCAGTTGGGGATACAATCCTTCTTTCTATTTTGCAACCGATAAATATTATGGTCCGGCCGATGAATTTAAGAAACTGGTTGACCAATGCCACCAGCGAGGAATCGCGGTGGTGATGGATATGGTACTCAACCACTCCTACGGTCAAAGCCCTTTTGTTCAACTTTACTTTGACGGCGCCAATCCTTTGCCGACGAACCCATGGTACAATGTAAAAAGCAATTTTACCAATCCCGATGCCCAGTGGGGATATGATTTTAACCACGACAGTCCGGCCACCCGCGAGCTGGTCGACAGCATCGCCTCCTACTGGATGAAAGAATACAAAGTGGATGGTTTCCGCTACGATTTCACCAAGGGTTTCTCCAACAACATCAAGGATAGCTCAGATCCATGGGGCAGTAAATATGACGCCCAGCGGATATACAACCTTGAACGGATGGCCGGAGAGGTGCAGAAACGGAAACCAGGCGCTTTAGTAATTTTTGAACATCTGGCGGATAACAGCGAAGAGAAAGAGCTGGTTGAATCGGGGAAGGGGATATTGCTCTGGGAGAATTCCAATTACAATTGTTCGGAGGCAGCCATGGGCTTCAACGATAGTGGAAAATCAGATCTGAGCTGGGCCCCCTATACCGCAAAAAACTGGAACAAGGCGGCTGCTGTCGGATACATGGAAAGTCATGACGAGGAGCGGCTGGCCTACGACTGCATCGCTTTTGGAAACGCCCAGGGCAACTATAGTACCCGTGACAGCGCCACCGCTTACAAAAGGATCGCCCTCACTGCGGCGCTCTTTATGCCGATACCCGGACCAAAGATGATCTGGCAATTTGGAGAGCTGGGCTACGACTATTCAATCAATCTTG
>JAMDDG010000041.1 GCA_023488865.1 Bacteroidota bacterium
TTGAGTATGTCACCAATTACCTGTCCGATCAAACACACTTTACCCAATCAGGCATCCAAAAATCACAGCGTACCAATACCGGGTTCAGGGCAGGGGTGGACTATCTGCCCAATAAAACCGATAAATTTTCATTAAGCGGCCATTCGGGCGCTTTTGAAACGGACAACAACGGAGACTGGCAGACTGTCAAAACCGGAACTTCCCCAAATACAGCCATCCTGAATAGTTCCATTGACAGGAACAACCGTCCGGGCAGTTACAGTGGCGCGGATGTAACTTACGTGCACAAATTTAAAACCCACGGTAAATCAGTTTCGATTTCAATGCTTTGGAACACTCTTAATTTCGATGATCAATATTTGAACCTGATCAGTGATGAAACCGGGAACGAGCAGATGAAGCAATCAACTCAGTTAGACAAAAAAAACAACAATTATCAAATCAATGCCGACTACACTGCACCTACCGGGAAAGTTGGCAAACTCGAAATTGGATATCAGTTCTCTTTCAACAATGAACAGGAGAATTATCAATCCAGCCTAAGCAATCCACCCCCTCCGGTAGTAACAACCCAGAAAACACGGTTCAACGGAATGGTTGGCGCAGGATACGGAACCTGGCAATATAAAATCAGGAAATTTGAACTCAAAGCCGGTTTAAGGGCGGAATATCTTAACAGGGAAATGAAAACCCTGTACGATCGTTATCCACAGCACCAGCTGGATCTCTATCCCTCGCTGAACAGCTCATTCAAAATAGACACAACGCAGGAGATCTTATTCAACTATACGAGACGCACGGATCAACTGAAGACAATCCAGCTCGACCCGTTGCCCCGTTGGTACAACTTCTATAACGTAATGATGGGAAATCCCGACCTGAGAAATGAGATAACCGACCAGGTTTCCTTTGATTATCTGGTCAACCTTCACAACCTGACACTGAACAGTGAACTCTATTATTACAATACTGCCAATAAAATTGAAGTGATCCAATCCCTCTACCAGGATGGTATTATCCAAACCAGATATGAAAACATGGGAAGCGAAAAAACACTCGGAATAGAATTTAATGTAGGTTGGAAAGTCAATTCCTGGTTCAGGCTAAGTGAAAAATTGGATTTTATCGGTTCCCGTTTGGATGTGCGGGTCGACCAGCTATCACAAAAACGAAGCTATCATCAGGGATATTCCGTCACAACAGCCGATTTTACCCTCACACCCACGACGCTTCTGGAAGCAGATTTTTCTTACTATGGCCCGGCTATGACGGCCCAAACGAATATCGACCAGGTTTACCTGGCCGGAGTCAGCTTCCGGAAAATGTTTTTCAAAAAAAGCCTGATCTTTACCCTAACGGGAAGAGATGTACCCGGTTGGTACCGGAAAGTCGAACATGTTAAAGGAGCTGGCTTCGATCAGGTTATAACCACCTGTAATAAATTTCCCATTCGGTTCTCCCTCTCCTACAATTTGAACCGCTTCAGACGCGATGCACGGAGGGTTGCAAAAGTTCCACTTACGGAATAACCTGAAAATTAAATCTTTAATAAATCACGCTCAACTTTGGTTACAACCCACACAAAGTTATTAATTCTTCATCATACTCTATTTCCCGAAAATATCAATCCTGTTTTGTGACCTTGGTGTGATCCTTCGTGCAACTTTGTGTTTAATTTTCTATCCTCCTACGAACGATTTAGTAAGCAGTTCCATTCCCTCATCTTCTCATTTTCAAATTTCCACATTTTCAAATTAATTTCCTTCTT
Source organism: Bacteroidota bacterium (assembly GCA_023488865.1). GTDB lineage: Bacteria > Bacteroidota > Bacteroidia > Bacteroidales > Prolixibacteraceae > CAINVV01. The sequence goes on from JAMDDG010000041.1 coordinate 1,769, forward strand.
TTTATAATTTATTTAACACAATTACTATTAATTTAAAATTAAATTCCGACTTTTGCGCGTAAATCAACAGGCTAAAGAAAAGATGCTTGAGAATTTAAAACAGCAAGTTTACAAAGCCAGCCTGAAACTGGTAGAGCAGGGGTTGGTGATCTACACCTGGGGCAACGTTAGCGCCATTGACCGTGAAAGCGGACTGGTAGTCATCAAACCGTCAGGCATCTCCTACGAAGAGATGGTACCCGCCGATATGGTTGTTGTGGACTTGAGCGGCAATATCATCTCCGGAGATCTCAAGCCCTCATCCGATACCAATACCCACCTGATTTTGTACCAAAACTTTCCGTTGATAGGATCCATCATGCATTCCCATTCAGAGTATGCCAGCTGCTGGGCCCAGGCAGGATTGGGTATTCCGCCGTTAGGCATCACCCATGCCAACTTTTTCAACGGTGAGATACCGTGCACTAAACCTCTTTCGGCCAAACAAATGGAAGGTGATATCGAAACCGAAACCGGTAAAATAATTGTCGAGACCTTCCGCTCAGCCAAGCTTGACCCGATGCGGATTCCCGGTGTTTTAGTTTATGGTCATGGCCCATTTTGCTGGGGAAAAGAGGTGCGGGACGCATTCGATCATACTGTTGTATTAGAGAAAGTAGCCCGCATGGCTTACCGTACCCGCCAGCTCAATCCGGTGAAAGCCGTTGAGAAGAAATTCCTCGATCGCTACTTTTTTGACTGAACCTTTTTACAAATCCCTGAAACTTTTTCCGTTGCTTTGAGTTAAATTGCAAAGGCAAACAAACATAGTCGTCTGTTTTGTAATCATTTGGATTATAGCATTTTAGCAACTTACTATTACTTTTAAAATTTTTATATGCAAAACTTCGAATTCTTCAATCCGGTAAATATTGTCTTCGGACAGGGTCAGATTAAAAATTTGAGCACCCTGGTACCTTCCGGTTCAAAAATAATGCTTGCGTACGGAGGTGGAAGTATCTTCAAAAACGGAATCTACAATCAGGTTAAAGCAGCCCTGCCGGGATTCGACCTGATCGAATTTGGCGGCATTGAACCCAATCCGCGCTACGAAACGCTGATGAAAGCAGTCGAAATCGTGAAAAAAGAAAAAATTGGCTTTCTGCTGGCTGTCGGCGGAGGTTCTGTCCTCGACGGGGTGAAATTTATTGCCGCTGCTTCACTCTGGGAAGGTGGAGATCCCTGGAAATTTCTGGCCCAGCGCTCCAAATTTACGGTTACACAAGCCCTCCCGCTGGGTAGCGTACTTACCCTCCCGGCTACAGGTTCCGAAATGAACGGAAACTCAGTGGTCACCCGTTTTTCTACCCGCGAAAAACTTTCATTTTACTCAAAAGCCGTTTTGCCCCTGTTTTCCATTCTCGATCCAACCGTGGTTTTTTCCCTACCGGAGAAGCAGGTGGCCAACGGGGTCGTCGATGCCTTCGTCCATGTAATAGAACAATATCTTACTTACCCTGTCAACTCCCCTATCCAGGACCGGTTTGCAGAAGCAATCATGCTAACGCTGGTTGAAGAGGGGCCCAAAGTGCTCACTAACCGTACCGACTACGACGCTGCAGCCAACTTCATGTGGGCAGCCACCATGGCGCTGAATGGTTTGATCGGCGCCGGCGTTCCCCAGGACTGGGCCACCCATACGATTGGCCACGAACTGACCGCCTTCCACAACATCGACCACGCCCGTACGCTGGCAATAGTGCTTCCGGGGATTATGCAGGTCAAGCGGGAAAACAAAAAGGAAAAGCTCCTGCAATTCGGGGAACGGGTCTGGGGAATTAAAACCGGAACCGCTGACGAACGGATCGACACTACCATCCATAGGACGGTCGAATTTTTCGAATCCTTTGGGATCCCAACCAAACTCTCAGCTTATGGTGTAGGGAATGAATCTATTACAGCCATTTGCGATCGCTTTACCCAACGCGGCATCCAAGGAATCGGGGAGCGGGGAGATCTCACTATTGCGGAGATTGATGAAGTATTGACCTTGCAACTCTAGCTTCATAATTTGAAAATTGGGAAATGTGAAAATGTGAAAATTAAAACGGCAGTCGTACATAGCGATCATTTTCACATTTTCACATTTTTCACATTTTCAAATTAAGTTTTCTTAGGGTTGGTGATTTGACGGCGGCAAAAGTCACCACCAGCAACGTCATAACGCCGCCAAAGACTACGGAAGGGATTAATCCCATCAAACGGGCAGTAACGCCCGATTCAAAGGCTCCCAGCTCGTTCGACGAGCCAATAAAAATGCTGTTGACCGCTGCAACGCGCCCCTTCATCTCGTCGGAAGTGAAAAGCTGAAGAATGCTGGCGCGAATGACAACGCTCACATCGTCGAAGACCCCGCTCAAAAAAAGGACAAAAGCCGATAGATAAAAATTTTTGGAGAGGGCAAAAACGATCATACTCAGTCCAAAACCGACAATACTGAAAAGCAACAGGCGCCCTGAGCGTTTAACCGGCGGATAAAAAGTCAGTACAACCGACATCATTATTGCACCAATGGCCGGGCAGGCACGCAAAATTCCCAATCCTTCCGGTCCGACTTTAAGTACATCCGAGGCAAATACCGGAAGCATCGCTACGGCCCCACCAAACAACACGGCGAACATATCCAGTGTAAAAGCGCCCAAAAGAATCTGATTTTTAAATACATAATGAATTCCTTCCCTCATTCTGGCGAAGATACCCTCCGTGCTGCCGGGAAGTACCACGATCTTACCCGGACTTTTGATAAACAGCAACAAAACGGTGCAGAGCAGATAAAAGAAAAGCACGAGGGAAAGCGCCGGGATAACACCGAAAAATCCGTAGACCAATCCGCCGATGGCGGGACCAGTCACGGCACCTACCTGCCAGACCGTGCTGTTCCAGGTAGCTGCCCCGGTTAATAATTTTCGGGGCACTAATTGTCCAAGCAAAGCCGTATTGGCCGGCATCAGGATGCCGCGCGTCAGTCCTGTTAGGAATATGGTGACAAAAATAGGTACCACCCCAAACATTCGATGAAAATCATACGCAGGCAAACTGTAAACGAGTAGGATAATTGAACCGAAAAGCAACAAAAAAGTGGTATAGAAAATGATTTTCTTCCGGTCCCAAATGTCTACAAAGTGACCGGCAAAGAGGGCTATACTCACCTGCGGGATCACCTCCGTCAACCCAATCATTCCGAGCGAAAGCACATCTTTGGTAATGTTGTACAACAGCCAGCCCACTACAACCGACTGCATCAGGGTGGCCGAAGTCATAAAAAAACGGAACATCAGAAATAGCCTGAAATTCCGGTTGTGCATCACCTCAAAAGCCTCATTGGAAAATATTTTCTTCATCCGGCAAATTTAACAATTGGGAAATTGGAAAATGTGAAAACTTATTAACCCCACCCAACCACGGATTTCACAAATTACACGAATTAAAGAAAAACCTATTTCCCATTTCTCTTTCAGCTCTTCGACAGATTTAGCCACCAATTTCATCTTCCCCGTTTCATCGTTTCTCCGTTTCCCCTTTCACTTTGCTCAGAGACACGCACTTCTCCCAGTCCCCCCATAGGCACTCAGTCCTTCCGTCATCCTAGTCTTCCTCTCGCCATAGTCGTCCCCTCATTTCCGCCTCGGCGCTACCGGGCACCCCTCGCACGATTTTCCGCACCCGCCGCAGGGATTGGGGTTGGTGATGTTGCGTATGGCTTTGTAGGCTTTGTATCCAACCAGGATGGCCGCTGCCAGAATCAAAATATAGACGATGATCTCTTGCATGACGTGTTTAAATAAAAAATAATGCCAGGTGATAAGTCAGGAAGGCGCCGATCCAGGCGGCTGCCGTGGTATACACTACCGTGAAAAGTGCGTATTTCCAGCTCCCCGACTCCCTTTTGATCGAAGCGATCACGGCAATACAGGGAAAATAAAGCAGTACAAAAACCAGAAATGCCAGGGCCACCGCCTGGTTAAAGATCGGTTCTCCGGCTTTGGGCCCAACCTCGTACCGTTGGTTCTGCAAGCTGGTTTGCAATAGTTCGTTTTTATGCTGATCATTCTCTGTTCCGTACAAAACGGCCATGGTGCCGATTACGATCTCCTTGGCAGGAATGCCGGCAATCAGACTCACTCCCATCCTCCAGTCAAAACCCAGCGGACGGATCGCCGGTTCAATGGCATGGCCAATCTGGCCGATATAGGATTGTTCAATGTGCGAAACCTTTGGGACCGGGACATTCACGGTAGTGGAGGGCACTGAATCTGTCACCACTTTTTCACTTCTCGGAAAATATTCCAACGCCCATACCAACACAACGGCAACTAAGATTGTCCCGCCAATTTTTTTCAGGTATTGGCTGGCTTTATCCCACATGTGCAGGAGCGAATTTTTCATAACCGGCATCCGGTAGGGCGGAAGTTCCATCACGAAAGGGGTCTCCTTTCGCTTGAAGACAGTTCTGTTCATCAGCCTCGAAAACAAAATGGCTACCGCGATCCCCAAAAGATAGATCCCTACAAAGACCAAAGCCGGGTAATGCGGGAAGAAGGCCGAAATCAATACAACATATACCGGTAATCTGGCCGAACAGGACATAAACGGGATGATCATCATGGTAAGCAGGCGGTCGCCGCGGTTCCGGATAGTGCGGGTAGCCATGATGGCTGGCACATTGCAGCCAAAACCCATCACCATCGGGATAAACGAGCGGCCGTGCAACCCCATCTTGTGCATCAGCTTGTCCATGATAAATGCAGCCCTTGCCATGTAGCCCGTGTCTTCCATCAGCGAAATGCAGAAGAAGAGGATCAATATGTTGGGCATAAAGACAATTACGCTGCCCAAACCGCGGATGACCCCGTCTATCAACAGGTCTTTCAGCATCCCGTTGCCCATGACCGACGATACCCCATCAGAAAAGAGCAAAACCCCTTTCATGATCCATTCGGTCGGAAGGGCCCCCAGAGAAAATGTTGCGTAGAATGTGAGAAACATCATCGCGAGAAAAATGGGGAAGCCGAGGTATTTGCCGGTCATAACCTTGTCGATCTTTTCGGTAAAGACAATTCGGTTCATGACCCCGGGTTCATAACATTCTTTCAGGGCGCCGGCAATAAAACCGTATTTGGCATCGGTTATCAACTGGGAACTATCATCGCAAAGGCGGGATTCGAGCCGCACAATCTCATGTTCCGTGATCTCTTTGATGGTTTGATAATTAGAGGAGGATTCCAGCGCTTTCAATGCCTCCGGATCCTTGTCAATCAGCCGGATGGAGAGGTATCGCGAGGAAAAAGTAGCCGAAAGCGGTTTGTCTTTTTTTATCTCTGTGCGTATCCGGTCAATCGATTTCTCCATCTCCTCCCCGTAGTGGATATGGATATGCCTTACGATCGGATCGCGGTCTTCGTAAACCTCGATCAGTTTCTCCAAAAGCGCCTCCAGCCCCTCCCCTTTACTGGCAGTGGTCGGAACGATCGGGATACCGGTCAGCTTGCTTAATTTTTTAATCTTCAGTTTGGAACCGCTCGCGCGCAAGTCGTCAAACATGTTCAGGGCAATCACTACCTTGATGTCCATATCGATCAGCTGTGTAGTCAAAAAGAGGTTGCGCTCCAGATTGGAGGCATCCACCACATTGATTACAATGTCAGGCATCTCTTGCAGGATGAAGTTGCGGGTAAAGAGCTCTTCCGGTGTATAACTGGTCAATGAGTACGTACCCGGAAGGTCCGTCATATCAAAATGGTAGCCATTTCTCTCTACGGTCGATTTGGTTGCACCTACCGTGACCCCGCTGTAGTTCCCTACATGCTCCTTTGAACTGGTGATCCGGTTAAAGAGCGTTGTTTTGCCACTGTTTGGGTTCCCGACCAAAGCAACACTGATAATATGTCCCTTTTCTTTGGCCGAAGTCTTTAACTCCTCCAGATCAATGGTCCCGTCGTAGGCATGAGGATGCAGCAACAACGCCTCTTCGGGTGTAACCACCTCGATCAGGCTTGCTTCGACGCGGCGCAACGAAACGTTGTAACCCATCAACCTGTATTCGACCGGATCACGTAAGGGGGCATTCTTCATCACCGACACCTCTTTCCCGGCCACAAATCCCATTTCTGAGATCCTCCGCCTGAAAGATCCATGTCCCAATACTTTGGAAATGACTACTGTCCTGTTCTCGTCTACTTCAGATAACCGCACTAATTAATCTTATTAAGAATAAATAAAAATAGAGTACAAATATAATCTTATTTCTATAATGTGAAAATGTGGAAATGTGGAAATGAGTGCTTTGTGCTCATTTCTACCTTTGATAGACTTCATTTTTATTTTTTTGTGAAGAATAGAAAGTGAACCTCAAAGCATCACAAATCCAATCATTTTCACATTTTCAAATTTTCAAATTAAAAACCCCCTCCTGCCAATGCAGAAAAGGGGGGTTCTACTATTTAAAATTGCTATTTTCAGGAGTCTATGAATTTCCTGAATATCTTTGGGTTATTCTATCCTGGCTGGTCTTTTGAAGCCACCCCGTTTGGAAACGATCACCGATCCGGTGATAATCGCCAGACAGATCACGCCGGTAAATACGAGTCCGAAAGAGAATTGTCCCGGTTTTTGGTAGGCAATCAGTACCGGCGCCGCCAAAAGGGATACCAGGTTAATTACCTTGATCATCGGGTTTAACGCCGGTCCGGCGGTATCTTTCAGCGGATCGCCAACGGTATCACCCACAACAGCTGCGTGGTGGGCTTCCGAACCTTTACCTCCGTACAAACCATCTTCTATCGTCTTCTTGGCATTGTCCCAGGCGCCACCGGAGCCGGCCATAAAGACTGCCAGCAGCTGTCCCGATAGGATTACACCTCCAAGGAATCCGCCCAGGGCTTCAACTCCCAACAAGCTTCCAACCAGAATCGGGGAGAGTACGGCAATCAGCGCCAGCGGAATCAACTCTTTTTGCGCTGCGACGGTACAGATATCAACCGCCCTTTGGTAATCGGGTTTCACGGTACGTTCAATAATTCCGGGAATCCTGAACTGACGGCGAACCTCTTCTACGATCAGCGCAGCCGCGCGGGTCACGGCATTGATCGTTAAGGAAGAGAACAACCATGGAATCGTACCTCCAATCAGTAATCCAATGAAAACCATTGGCATAGAGATACGGATACCGGTCTCGATCAGTTGCTGGGTTTTCTCGAAACCAAGCTGAATCTGGACATTGCTCACGTCGGTGATAAAAGATCCGAAGAGCGCAACCGCAGCGATTACAGCCGAACCGATAGCTACCCCTTTGGTAATGGCTTTGGTTGTATTTCCGGTAGCGTCGAGCGAATCCATAATTTTGCGGGCATCTTTGTCGAGGTGAGACAACTCTCCTACCCCATTTGCATTATCAGCGATTGGACCGAATGCATCCATCGCCACATTGTTTCCTGTTAAGGTAAGCATGCCGATACCGGTCATGGCCACACCGTAAAGTACATAAACCAGGGGCATGCCGTTGTAAATAATGACCGCAGAAAGGATGGTCAGCGCGATCACGATAGTTTGCCATACGGCGACTTCGAAGCCATAGCTAAGTCCTTTGAGCAACAAGGTTGCCGAACCGGTTTTTGAGTTCCGGGCAATGTCTTTCACCGGATGGTAGTTCCCGTCGGTAAAATATTTGGTGATTTCATCCAGTACAATGGCTAACACGATACCCATTACCACAGAAAGGAAGGATCTCCAGTCGTGCAGGTAGAAATAGGAAACAACACCGAACAGCGTGATGCTGATGGCCGCAGAGGTATAGAAACCTTTGTTGATGGCTTTCAAGGCATTGTTTGTTTTGGCTTCTTTGTTCCCTTTTACCAGATAAGTTCCGACGATGGAAGAAAGAACCCCGATACCGCGGACCAGCAACGGGAAGATGATCCACGACAGTTCGTGGGTAGTCATGAAAAGCACTACGCCCAAAATCAAGGTAGAGACGATGGTCACTTCGTAAGATTCGAAAATATCTGCCGCCATACCGGCACAGTCGCCCACGTTGTCGCCAACCAGGTCGGCAATTACCGCAGCATTCCGCTCGTCATCCTCCGGAAGACCGGCCTCCACTTTTCCAACCAAGTCAGCGCCCACGTCGGCAGCTTTGGTGTAGATTCCACCGCCGACCCGCATAAACAGCGCCAGCAGGGTACCTCCGAAACCAAATCCAAGCAGGGTGTCAGGCGAGGCAACACCAAAAATGATAAAGATCACAGTACCTCCCAGAAGGCCTAAACCATCGGTTAACATACCGGTGATGGTCCCTGCGCGGTAAGCAATCTTCAAAGCTTCGCCAAAACTGCGGCGGGAAGCGGAAGCCACGCGTACATTGGCCTGAACAGCCATGCGCATCCCGAACTGACCCACCATCAGCGAGAAGACTGCGCCCATCACGAAGGCCATCGCTCGACCGAAACCGATGATCAGTTTCAGCGACTCGTCAGAATAGCCCGCAAAACGAAGCTTGGACGATTCGGTTGGCGGAACAATATAAACGGATAAAAACAACACAATGGTAAAAACGAAAATCAGCGGAACAATGGTTTTCAACTGTCGCTTTAGATAGGCATTGGCCCCTTCACTAATGGCACCCCACACTTCCTGCATTTTTGCAGTTCCTTTGTCGCAGGCCATAACCTGTTTCCTGAGCAAAAGGGCGTACCCCAATCCGAAAAAGGCAATTAGTAAAACGCTCCAAATGGCTATTTCTTCAAAGGTGCTCACACCTGGTAAACTAAACATAAGTATGTGTATTTTAAATTGTTAAATATTAAAGTGTGGCCAGGAAATCGTAGTTCATCTCCTCCAGTTCAGCCATGGAAGGATAACGGTAGTAGATCATCTCTTCGGCTGAGCCCACATAAAAACCCGAAGCAACTGAACGGTAAAGCAACGATCCGTTGTAAGAACGGACCACTGTTTTCATTCTTTTGGCATAACCCTTCAAAGACAACAAACAATCTCTCAGGTGAGTCACATGGGTATAGGGTAGATGCTCTGCCGAACCTGTTGCCGGATTAGTCGCAAGTTCACCCAATTTCATCTCCACAAAGAAGAGTTTCGGCAACTTGAACTGACGGGATCCATCTGTCAGCGACTTCAAAAAAGCAGCAGGATAAAATTCGCTGACAACCTGTGGTGAAACCGGACACAACTCCTGGTAAAGATGAAGCGAGTTCTTCTCCTCCGAAGAATCTGTATACTTCGAGGGGGTAAGTTCCAGAACGATCCCGTTGTCAGTCGTGAGATAGAGGTTTTTGAGGGCTTTCAGCGGAATCGTTTCGAGTACCCGGTAAACCGAAAGGTAGACCGAATGTTTCGGAGTCCCGTCGGTATGACGTACACAGCGATTTTCGATGTAATCGTTGTCAACCAGCTCTTTGACCTGCTCATAGTCGACCTCAAAAAAGATCATCTGACCTTTGTTGCTTTTTTTTGTACCGGTAGCCATGTAAGCCCCAAAATCGGCGGGCGGCAGCATCGAAGCAATCAGCGCTTCCGGTGTAACAGACAAATAAAGGTATTTGCTCATAATTTAAGTTGTTAATTAAGACGGTTAAAAATCAATCATTTAACTCATACCATACATAGTTCACCTATTAGCTTCTCAACGGCAGATATGTAATTTTGTTAAAAATAGTTAGCCTGAAACATTCACGATCAGCAATATTGAACCTCTGTTTGGTAAGCCAATATTAGAAAATTTCATCATTGTATCAGCTTCATTAAACCGTTGGGACGGTCATTATTCACAAAACCTTAACATTGAGAAAATGTGGGAATTGGGAAATGTGAAAATTTGAAAATGATCGCCACATGCAGTTTAAATTT
>JAMDDG010000103.1:0-3693 GCA_023488865.1 Bacteroidota bacterium
ATGGACTTCTTTTTCAGATTTTTATTAGTGATCGGGTCAAGTTAGGTTATGCCTATGACCTAACCTCTTTTCGGCCATCTCAATACAATGCAGGCACACACGAATTTATGCTGAGCTACGATTTCCCGTTCAAGAAAAGAAGGTACTGCAGGTTCACTCCGCGCTATTTCTAGAAATATTTCCTGGCAATTCTTTGCCGGATAATAAATTGATTCCTGATTTTTCCCGAATATTTGGAATAATTACAGAAATTCTTTATACTTTTGAGTTTCTTTGAAATGAACATGATTGCTCCAGTTACCCATACAAAGGCAAATCCAGACAAGTAAGTTTCGTAAGGAAGTTAACAATAAATTATGCAGTTATGAAAAAAATGATGTTGGTTGTGCTATTTGCACTTTTATTTTTTTCGGGCAATTCCTTTGCGCAGGATCAGGTCTCTTCCAATGGGAAATCCGACAAGCCACACTTTTGGTTTGGACCTAAAATTGGTTTGGATTTAGTAACACCGACGATCGATCAAAATGCCATCAAACAACAATTTGATTCAAATGCTCAGTTTGGCATATTCTTTCAATTTGGCCGGAAGTTTTACCTGCAGCCCGAATTCTATTATGCCACGCACAAAGAACAATATGGAACAGTAGAAACCAGAGTCAATTCGTTGAAAGTTCCGGTTATGGTAGGGTTGAGATTGATTAATTTAGGCATAATCAGTGCGCACGTTATGGCTGGTCCGCAGGGTTCCTTTTTCCTCAATGAAAGTAACCCAATTTCCGGAATGACAAGACAAAGCAGTAATTTTGACCTTCAATTTGGTGGTGGAGTTGATTTGCTGGGCCTTATTACCTTGGATGTCCGTTATTCAGCAAATCTCAATAACTCAGTAGCGACTCAAATCCAGCAATTAAACTGGAAGGATGCGGTCAACGTTACCCTGGGATTAAAACTTAGATAATTCCCTTATTGGAAGGCTAAAAGCTAATTGGCTAAAGTGAAAATGTTCCATTTCAGATTATCTCATAACTCATATCTCATAACTCATAACTTTTCCTTTATCCATTAGAACGGCAATTTAGTCAGTTCTACATTCCCTCCTGATAAGATAATGCCGATCTTCTGTCCGGTGAATTTTTCCTTGTTTTCCATTATCACAGCCAACGGAAGCGCGCTGGAGGGTTCGATGATGATTTTCATTCTTTCCCACACCATGCGCATTGCTGCGACAATAGATTCTTCTGATGCAGTTAAAATCTCATCGACGTTTTGTCGGATCACGGCAAAAGTCAATTCACCCAACGAAGTTAACAGTCCGTCGGCAATAGTTTGCGGATGGACCGACGGGTGAATATAACCATCCCTGAAGGATCGAAAGGCATCATCAGCCCCTTTGGGTTCGGCTGCAATTACTTTACATCCCGGCTTAAGTGATTTGGTTGTAAGGGCGGTTCCTGATAAGAGACCTCCTCCGCCAACCGGACACAATACAACTTCGAGCCCATTTATTTCTTCATGCAGTTCTAATGCAGCTGTCCCCTGGCCGCAAATCACCTTAAAATTGTTGTAAGGATGGACAATGGTAAGGCCGAGATTTTCGGCTAAATTTTTCAGCGTTTCTTCACGCGCCTGAAGGGTGGGCTCGCAGAAAGTGATGTGGGCGCCATATCCCGCTACCGCGATTTTCTTGACAGCAGGTGCATTCGAGGGCATCACGATATGTGCCCGGATCCCGCGCATCCTTGCGGCCAATGCCAGCGCTGCAGCGTGATTACCGGAGGAGTGGGTCCCAACACCGGATGCGGCCTCTTCCTCACTTAAAGAAAATACGGCGTTGGTCGCACCGCGAAATTTAAAAGCGCCTACTTTTTGAAAATTTTCGCACTTAAAAAAGAGTTCGCATCCCATCAGGGCATTGATACTCTGGCTGGTCAATACCGGAGTTCGGTGGATGTATGGCTTTATCAACTTGTGAGCAGCCTGGATGTCAGAAAATGTAGGTAAGAGCATAGTCGGAATATTTTGGATTTCAGATTTTTCGATTTTGGATTGCAAGTCCCGGCACCTGTTGAAGGTTTGGAATAGCTCACTTTCGATTAAATGGGCTACTTTGTGATCCTTTGTGATGCCCATCGGGACCTTTGTGGTTAATTTTATTTCGTTTTTAACACAAAGGACTCAAAGGCAAAACGCAAAGTTTCACCAAGGAATTCATTGCAGAATTGTCAATTCTTCTCTCATCATTGTCCAGTATCAGCTTTCAACTGTTTCTCCTTGTATTCAGCAAAAACTTCTTTCACCCTTTTCTCAACTTCATAAGTGGTGGCGCTGAAGCTAAGATTGCTGAATGCATTGAAATAGACCATAAAATTGTCGAGTTCATCACCTTTTAAACCGGTAAGTCTTTCCGCAATCTGTTTGTTGTACACCAACGAGAACAGTTGCCATTCCCGTTCTGTCCGGATTGCTGTTAATACGTGCCTTTTCTCTTTCTCCGATTTGCTCAGTTTGTAATAAAGGTAGGAAGTGGGATGGAAGATAGCAGTTAGTAGTTTGGGGTTTGTATTGAATTCAGTACGCAGTTCAATGGGAACCGTACTCATTTTGCCAGTTTTGATCCCCGACATATTTACTTTCGGACCCTCTCCGGTTATTTCAACCCCGCCCAACTGGTACCTGACCGGCGCCATGGTAACAATGGCAATTTCTTTGTTAATCAGTTCACTCACCGGAATCCGTTTGTCAATATATCCTAAGGACTTGAAAGTTAGCGTATCCGTTGGGTCGGCCTGCAAGGCAAACCTGCCATCTTTGTCGGTCATGGTGCCACCTCTTACACGCTGGTTGATCACATTGACATAGGGTATCGCCAAACCACTCAGGTCATCCCTGACCTGGGCCGTAACTTTCACCATGTCTTCCGGAAAGTAAACTTGCGTGAAACCCGTCAGCGACAATCCACCAACCAAAACGATAAGAAACAATAATTTCTTAAATAGCATGTTCCATTTCTCAGAAAGTGAACTAAAGTGTCTAAAGTGCCTAAAGTGCCTAAAGTACTTAAGTTCTGATTGAGTTAAGCTTTTATCTCGTGTAATAGTATGAAAAAAGTGTTAAAAATTTATAAGTTTCCCCTTCGACTTTACTCTCGGACCACTTACGAATCATGATAAGAGCGTTCTTAATTTTCACATTTTCACATTTTCACATTTTCTTCAGCCGTTCCATCGCCTTAATCACGTTTGCCCTTTCGGCAAAAGCGGAGAAACGGAAATAACCTTCACCCGATGGCCCGAATCCTGAACCGGGTGTTCCAACTACGTTTGCTTCATTCAGCAATAGGTCAAAGAATTCCCAGGAGTTGAGCCCATTTTTCGTTTTAACCCAGACATAAGGGGCATTGACGCCTCCAAATACGGTATAGCCTTGGGCCTTCAAACTGTCCAGCATGATGCGGGCATTTTCCAAATAATAGGCAATGACTGCCTTTACCTCTTTGGCGCCCTTTTCGGTATAGATGGCAGCAGCCGCTTTTTGAACCGGGTAGGAAACCCCGTTAAATTTGGTCGTGTGCCGGCGCATCCATAACGGCTTGACAGGATGCGGCTGACCCGCTGTATCATAAGCCATCAGCTCATCCGGAATAACAGTGAAGGCGCAACGTGTTCCTGTAAATCCTGCAGTTTTGGAAAAACT
>JAMDDG010000103.1:4309-8909 GCA_023488865.1 Bacteroidota bacterium
CCCATTCTGATAATTTCTTTACCGGGATTTGCCAGTGCAAATTCCCTCACTCGTCGTCCAATTTCCGGAAATAAATAACCTGCCTTCAGTTTCAGGTAATTTTCGTTGATTTTTGCCATATCTTAATGAAAAATAAAAAAGTAGATCAACAGTTCACGCAAAGTTCGCGAAGACTCCGCGAAGAGCGCAAAGTAAGTTTCAGCATAATCGCACTTTGCGGTCTCTGCGATTTCCTTTGCAGGCTTAGCGTGAATTTTTCATGATTTGCAGCCAGGCTCAACTTCGCAGAACTTTTGATGTAAACAATGTCGATCGGGCAAAGATACAAAATAAATTTTTGGGTACTTTTACGGCAAACCCATCAATCGCAGCGCCATGGAAACCAATTTTTTTGTCAAAACCCACGGTCTTGGAAACGAATACATTGTACTCGATCAGGCCTCCATCAATTTTGAACTGACCAAAGATCGGATCATTCAATTGTGCAACATCCACGTAGGCATCGGATCCGACGGAATTTTACTGAAAGTCCCTGCCGGGAAGGCTGATTTTGGGTTGAGGATACTCAATCCCGACGGTTCGGAGGCGGAAAAAAGCGGCAACGGACTGCGGATCTTTGCCAAGTACCTGTATGACTTCGGTTTTACCAATCAACGGCAGTTTACGATCGATACTTTGGGCGGGGTGGTAACTGCGCATGTTTTGGAACTTGTAAACGGAAAGGCCTTTATGATCCGGGTTGATATTGGCAGGGCTAATTTCAAAGCGGCGGAAATACCGGTCCGTTTTTCGAAAGAGGAGTGTTTTGATGAGCCCCTTTCAATTGACGGGAACGAATATCGCATCCACTGTGTTGCAGTGGGAAATCCCCATTGCGTTGTTCTGAGGGATCAGCTGGACGTGGCTGAAATAAAAAGGGTAGGAACACTGATCGAAAACCATCCCATGTTTCCCAACCGGATCAATGTGCAGTTTGTAAAGGTAATCTCCAGGGATGTTGTGGAAGCGCTTATCTGGGAGAGAGGCGCCGGGTTTACGCAGGCTTCCGGCAGTTCGTCCAGCGCCGTTGCCGCCGTATTGGTAAAAAAGGGATTGACCAACCGGGCCATTGCGGTCAAAATGCCGGGAGGTGCTTTGAAAATTGAAATAGATGAGTCGTGGGATATCCACCTGACCGGCGAGGTCAGGGAAATTGCCAGTGGGGTATTAAGCAAAGAACTGTTTTGGTAGAAATTAGTTTTAATTCATCCGGCTCTTGCAGAATGAAGAACAAATAATTTACAATTTGTTCTTTTTTAGAATAAGTTTAAATAACCGCCCTTTCCCTTTTTTTATAAATTTGCGAATTCAAATTTTTATGCAATGACTGAGAAGAAACTACCATTTACCAAAGAGGAATTAGAGCAAATTTCAACAAAATTTCCTACGCCATTTCATATTTACAACGAAAAAGGCATGCGCGAATATGCCCGAAAATTTGTCGACGCCTTCTCCTGGAATCCGGGATTTAAGGAATATTTTGCCATCAAAGCTACTCCTAATCCTTTTATAATGAAGATTTTGCGTCAGGAAAATTTTGGCATAGATTGCAGCTCAATGGCGGAATTGGTCCTGGCAGAGAAGGTTGGAATGAGGGGTGAAGAGATCATGTTTACCTCGAACGATACCCCTGCCTATGAATTCAAAAAAGCCCTTGAATTGGGTGCGATCATCAATCTGGACGACTTTGCACATATTGGCTACCTCGAAGAAAAGGTGGGTTTGCCTGAATTAGTCTGTTTCCGGTATAACCCTGGCTCGCTGAAAGAGGGAAATGCCATTATTGGCCATCCCGAAGAAGCCAAATATGGTTTTACACGCGAACAACTTTTTGAAGGTTACAAGATCCTGCGCGACAAGGGGATCAAACGATTTGGTATCCACACCATGGTTGCTTCCAATGAACTGGATCCTGAATATTTTGTAGAAACAGCTCACATCCTTTTTGAGTTAATAGCCGAACTTCACCAGACGCTGGGCATCCGGTTCGAATTTGCCAACCTCGGTGGGGGAATAGGTATTCCGTACAAACCTGATCAGCAAGCGGTTGATCTGGAGAGGATGAGCGCCGGAATTCAGGATGTGTACAATAAATTCATCGTTGGTAATGGTCTGTCCCCGCTGAAAATTTATTTTGAGTCAGGAAGGGCGATAACCGGTCCTTTCGGATTTCTGGTTTCCAGGGTACTCCACATCAAAAATACTTACAAGAAATATGCCGGACTGGATGCCTCTATGGCCAACCTGATGCGTCCTGCACTTTATGGTTCCTATCACCACATTACAGTGTTGGGGGATGAAGAAAACAGATCAAAATTTATGTACGATGTAACAGGTTCTCTGTGCGAAAACAACGACAAATTTGCCATCAACCGGGTACTTCCCAAAATAATGACGGGCGATTTGGTGGTGATCCATGATACCGGCGCCCACGGTCATGCCATGGGCTTCAATTACAACGGGAAGTTGCGTTCTGCCGAGTTGTTGCTTCGTGAGAACGGCGAAGTAGCCGAAATCAGAAGAGCGGAAACTTTGGAGGATTATTTTGCTACCCTGGATTTTGGCGAAGCAGAAAGATTTGAGGTATAGCGCAGGGGCGACCCTTTGTGGTCGTCCGGAAACCGGGAAAATTAATTGTTTAAAAGTCAAAATATTGAAAGTTTGCGGATTTAGTTTTGTAAAAAACGGGGTTCAGTTCGATTATCCCGTAGTTGAGGCGATTACTTCCATTCTGCCTGTCTGCGATCATTTTATTGTTGCAGTTGGCGACTGTGCAGACGGCACCAGGGAATTGATCCAATCCATTGGTTCTGAAAAGATAGAAATTATTGATACAGTTTGGGATCCAACTTTAAAGGAAAAGGGGAGGGTGCTCGCTTCCGAAACCAACAAGGCATTTGATGCGATCCCGGCAGGGTACGACTGGTGTTTTTACATTCAGGGCGATGAAGTAGTTCATGAAAAATATCTGCCGGCGATCCGTTCTGCCATGGAAGAAAATCTTGCCAACAAAGCGGTTGACGGCTTGATCTTCCACTATCAGCATTTTTACGGGACATACGATTATGTGGCAGATTCGCGCAGATGGTACCGTAGCGAAATCCGGGTCATCCGCAACGATAAAGGTATCCGGTCGTGGAATGATGCGCAGGGTTTCCGCTGGAAGGATGCCCGGAAGCTGACCGGTAAGTTCATTGACGCCTCGGTTTACCATTACGGTTGGGTCCGCCCGCCCAAGAAAATGAAAGAGAAATTAGAAGGCAGCAAGCAATATTGGTCGGTCGAATCCAAGCATATCAAAACCATCAACCAGGCCTCCGCCGAATACGACTATTCCCTTTCGATCGACAGTCTGACCCGATTCAGGGGAACTCATCCGGCCGTTATGCAAAAAAGATTGGACCAGCTGGATTGGCATCCCGAACTCTCTGAGAAAAAGAAGAAATTGACAGGCAGATATTTTGTGCTCTATTGGTTCGAAAAGATATTCCATTACCGGCCGTTTGAGAACAAACATTTCATAGAAATCAAATAGAATCATTTACTTAATGTCCTTTGTGCTATCCTTTGTGACCTTCGTGTTGAAAAAATCTAACCACAAAGATCTCAAAGGGTTTCACGAAGGAACCCAAAGGATAAAATATGTTTGTGCAAGATGATCTGAAAAAAGCGCTCGAAGTGCTGCGCCAGGGTGGGGTGATCCTCTATCCGACCGACACGGTTTGGGGATTAGGTTGCGATGCGACCAACCCGGAGGCGGTAAAACGTATTTTTGAGATCAAGCAACGAGAAGACGCCAAAAGTATGCTGGTACTGATTGAAAATCCCAACATGCTCAACTCCTATGTCAGGGAGGTTCCTGAAGTTGCCTGGCAACTGATCGAAGTAGCCGATAAGCCGCTGACTATCATCTATCCCGGAGCCAAAAACCTGGCAGCCAATTTAATCGCGAAAGATGGTTCGGTTGGGATAAGGGTAACTGCCGAGTCTTTTACGGAGCAGTTGATCCAACGATTTCGCCGGCCAATTGTCTCAACTTCCGCGAACCTGTCGGGGAAGCCCACTCCGCAAAATTTCGATCAGATTGGCGATGAAATTAAATCGGCTGTTGATTATATCGTTCTGTACCGACAGGATGAGAAAACCCCGTCATCGCCCTCCTCTATCATCAAACTGGGAATTGGCGGTGAAATTCAAATTATCCGGCCGTAACCGGATTTTACTGATTACGCCCTTTTACACTTCCTGAACCAAGGATGTTTGACTCGACCCGTGGGTTTCCCGTATAAATCACGTTGCCGGATCCGGCAATTTTGCAATTTAGGATCTCGGTAGCATATACAGTGCAATTGCCGGATCCGGAAATTAAAACATTGACATTCCTCACCTTCAGCCCGGACGCTTTAACTCCACCTGATCCGGAAACACCCATTTTAAATTCTGACACAACCCCGTCCCCTGCTAATTGCAGATGACCTGATCCGGACAAGCCTGCCGTAAGCTCCTCTGCTTTTAAATCGCTTAATTTAATGGTTCCGCTACCGCTGACATAGAAGTCAAG
>JAMDDG010000103.1:9763-11428 GCA_023488865.1 Bacteroidota bacterium
GGACAGTCCAGATGAAGTTCGCGTTTGTCCGCTTCAAATTTGAGGATCAACTCCTCAGAAAGCGGAATTAAAATCTCATTATCAGCATGCTGAACAGTCAGGACGACATTGCCTGAGAAATCGTCTATCTGAGTGATTTTTCCTAACTCCCCTTTCTCTTTGTCGAATACCGTGAACCCTATCAGCTCGTTGTATCCATCGCTGGCCGACGGTTCCTGCTGTACCTCCTTGTGCAGGTAGACTTTACAACCACAATACGGACGGACTTTATCAGCAGAGCCGATACCATCAAAAGCCAGCGACAAGGAAGTGGATGTGCGGAAATTTATTCCTTCGTCAGTAATAAAAAAAGGCACCAAACCTCCCTCGACTTCCACCATTAAGTTATCCGAATCGTAAAGGGAATCTTCGAATCCCTCTTCAATTTCAAGGATCATGCCACCGTTTAATCCATGTGGTTTAACGATGGATCCGATTGGAAAAAAATCTTCTTTGTTGATCGAGGTCATGGGCCTTTGTTCCAATTTCAATTACAAAAATAGCAAATAAAAAAGCGGTGGTTGTGTGCCATCGCTTTAATTCTTTCTCCCGCGAAGCGGGATCCAATTTTGTTTATGCTTCAGTATTCCCTTCAGCAGTAGCTTCAACTTCAGCTTCAGGTGCAACTTCTTCTTCTGCAGGCGCCGGAGCTGGTATTTTGGCTGCAGCAGCGGCTGCATTGCGTTTGGCAATCTCGGCCAAACGTGCTTCGTTCACTTTAGCTTCGGCTTTCAACCTGGCATTTTTCACTTCAATTTGTGCACTGGTCAGTTTCTCTTTCGATGCCAGGATTTTGGCTGTTTTCTCTTTCATCCACGCATCAAATTTTACTTCTGCATCTGCTTCACTGAAAGCTCCTTTTTTAGCTCCGTCCAAAAGGTGCTTTTTCATCATAACCCCTTGTTGTGAGAGGATAGAACGGGCGGTATCTGTGGGTTGTGCCCCTTTGTACAGCCAGGATATGGCTTTTTCAAAGTCAAGATCGATGGTGGCAGGATTAGTGTTTGGATTATAAGAACCGATCCTTTCAATAAACCTGCCATCTCGTGGCGCCCTGCTGTTTGCTACCACAATGTGGTAGTAGGCATGTTGTTTGCGGCCATGCCTAGCCAAACGAATCTTTACTGGCATACAGTTTTACTCTTAAATGTTTATTAATAAAAACGAGGGGCAAAGGTACAATATTTCTTTGGAATAAAAATTGTAGTTTTGCTAAATATTTATAAGGCGGGACAAACTTTATAAAAATAGAATGCAACGTCAAAGGCGCATTATCCGTCTTCTAAGAAGCGCTTACTCGCCCAATTGCGGCAAAACTATAATAAACAAAGTCGTTAAATAACAAATCCGCTTCAATTTAAATTCATAAGAAATGGAAAAGTTCTCATTAAAAATTTTCCCGGTAGCAATTCTCTTAATCGTGGGTCTGTCATCTTGTAAAAAATCGGAGGTGAACAAAGAGGTGTATATCGACTCCTACGTCCATTCGATTTTCGACAGGACAGGTGTCCCGGTCTATAATGTGATGCATACTGCCTACAGCTTTACAAAACTTAGCGCTGTCAGTGTTACCGGGTCTTCCGGGACAACAATCACACTGGATAATTTTTCAAACGGATACTCTTT
>JAMDDG010000182.1 GCA_023488865.1 Bacteroidota bacterium
AACGGGGTTAATACATATTCTGCAACAGATACTTTAGTCATCAGGGACAGAGCTGTTAAAATGGAAGTATACACACCTAAAGTTATCACACCCTAGTCGATTAAGCAGGAGTATTTTATAAGAACCAGTATTTTGTAATATAGTTAAAGAAGGAAAGATTCGCTTCAACAGTGACAATTTGTTGTCTTTATGGGTGACTTGGATTTTCAACACCCGTTATTGACAAAGGAGATGTTTTTGCCCTGAATTTTACGTCCCCATGCTTGTAATTTAAGACATTGCTTAACTAGCAAAGGTGCCAAGAGAGTTATTTTTTATGAAGTAATTAATGAGAATAACAAAACCAAGTAAACTTAATAACCATGAAAAAGTATTCAAGCTATTTATTGAAAGGGTTAAGGAATTTAATCGGATGGCATTTTCTCTACAAAAGGATTGCAAAAATAATGGTTCTTTCTGTCGGGTTGCTGGCCGTGGCCGGATGGACATGGAACGCCGGGGCTCAGGAACCAAAACCGCGAATGAAGATCGGCGCGTATTACTTCGCTGGTTGGTCTGGCCAGAGCCGGTTCGACGACGGAACACCGGAAAATGTCTGGGCTAAGGGAATGCCGACGCATTACACCAGGAAACTGGCAACTGAGTTCGCGGGGCGTACACCGATTTGGGGCTGGCGTGACGATACGCAAGAGATAATGGAGCGGCAAATTGACCTCGCTGCAGATAACGGGCTGGCATATTTCTCGTTTTGCTGGTACTGGGCTGACAATAAGGGGCCAATCAACGTTGAGAAGATTGAGGCAGACTCGAAGCATCTGCCAATGCGCCTGTTCATGCAGGCAAAAAACAATAACCGGATGGAGTTCAGCTTGCTGGTGGCAAACCACGGCGGGTTTGAGATCATCGGGGTGGATGCATGGAAGCAGGCAGCAGACTACTGGATAAAGAATTACTTCAAGCATCCGCGCTATCTGCGCATGGATGGAAAACCGGTGATAGTAATATTCGGCACAGGCGGTGGCAATTCGGAAGGATTCGCGTACTTGCAGGAAGCAGCACGCAAGGCGGGATTCCCAGGTGTGGAGATCGCCTCTAACGGTCGCGGTAAACGTGAAGTTGGGTACACATTGTGGGCAAACTATGGGATTCTTCCACCAAGACCCAAGCCTGGAATGCATTCTTATTCAGAGATTATAGAAGCTTCCTTGCTCAGGTGGAAAGGTACTCCGGAACAACGGTATATTCCATCGGTGTCGGTAGGTTGGGACAATCGTCCATGGTCAGGACCTGGCGGTTTGAGTAATAGCGGGGTGGACAATTCGTATTATTTTATTGAGGGAAAATCACCTGACGCATTCGCCAGACTCCTGGAGCTAACGATACAGTGGATGGATATGAATCCGGATGAGGTGACCAAGGACCGGCTGGCGGTGATCTATGCCTGGAACGAGATCGGCGAAGGCGGCTGGCTCGTGCCTTGCAAGGACGACCCTGACGGGGCTTATCTGAAGGCTATCCGGAACGTTGTTTTTGGAAAGTGATTTTGATGATGAAAAAATATCAAAATAAACTAAAAAGATAAAGAGGATAACAAAACCAAGTAAACTTGATAATCATGAAAAAGTATTCAAACTATTTATTCACAGGGGCTGGAATTTTAAAGGGATGGAAGACTAAAACGTCCCTCTACCCGAAAGTTGCCCTGCTGGCCGGAATTTTGGTTTTAACCGGATTTGCATGGAATGCCGGGGCTCAAGGTAAAAAACCTCAATTAAAAGTTGGCGCCTATTATTTCGATGGTTGGGCAGGCCAAAATCGTAAGGCGAGTGACCCCAATGAACCTTGGGCAAAGAATGCTCCAACTAATTTAAGTCGCCGGATGGTTGAGGAATTTCCTGAAAGGGAACCTGTTTGGGGTTGGCGGGATGACTCTCAGGCTATAATGGAAAGACAAATTGATTTAGCTGCAGATAATGGGATCGAGTTTTTTCTGTTTTGCTGGTATTGGAGAGATAGTAACGGGTCTATTAATCCTGCGGCTATCGAAAACCTTTCCCTGCATACGAGTATGAACCTGTATATGAAAGCAAAAAATAAGAATAGAATAAAGTTCAGTTTGTTGGTTGCCAACCATGGAGGTTCGGAGATTAAAGGCACGGATAATTGGGGAAAAGCAACTGAATATTGGATGCAATACTTTAAGGATCCTCAATATGTTACCGTTGATGGCAAACCACTGGTCGTGATTTTTAATTCGGGAGGAATTGATAACGATGCCCTTGCCCGTATGCAGGAAGTCTCAAAAAAAGAAGGATTGAAGGGTGGTTTATCAATTGCAGGTTGTGGAAATACTGCAAATAAGAGTTTTAATTATAGAACACACTATAACATGAATCCTGGATATATCGCCGGGGCAGAGGAGCATAAATATGCGGAATTGGTTGATGCACATGAAAAGCAATGGATAGGAACAGAGAAACAACCATATATACCGGAAGTAACTGTCGGATGGGATAAACGTCCCTGGGAAGATAAAACCGGAAATGGCCAGGGCGGTGCAAAACAAGGTTGGTACTTTCCTGATCGTACTCCTGAACAATTTAAAGGTTTCTTAACTGATGCCATAACATGGATGGACAAACACCCGGCTCAAACAACAAAGGAACGTTTTGTTTTAATATATGCCTGGAATGAACTTGGTGAAGGTGGGTATTTGGTTCCGACAAAAGGAGACCCTGAAGCAACCTACCTGAAGGTTATACGAAGCGTTGTTCTTGGAAAATGAGAACGGGGGAAATCGACATTAAATTTCTAAATCAAAACAAGAACCATTCATTATGAGATATTACCTGTTTTTAATTCTGTGTGCACTTTGGGCTTTATCAGGTTGCAGGTCAAAAGTGATTGTATATCCTACTCCTGAACAGGAACCAAAATCGGCTGATTTTGAAATGTTTGTTAATAACAAACCGGTATTTGTTTACCAAGCAAGGGTATCAAAATACCCCATCAATCAGGTCTGGCCGGGATACCAGAGGCCAATCAACCAGACAGAAATTGCTTCATTTGCCTATTTTGATCTCGATGGGGAAGTTGAAATCAAGATCAATTCAAGTAAGGAGATAAAAACGCTTGATATCCGCCCAAGTGAGTATGGAATTAAAGCGACAATCGAGGGTAGCTTAATTAAAATAAAATTATCAAAGCCTATGCAATTCAGTGTTGAGGTTAACGGGTATCACCATGCTTTACACATCTTTGCAAATCCTGTCGAGAATTTTAACATCAATAAAGAAGATCCCAAAGTTCATTATTTCGGGCCCGGAATACATGAAGCAGGGGTAATCAATGTTAAGAGTAATGAAACTGTATTTATAGATGGCGGTGCAATCGTTTATGGAAATATAAACAGCGAAAATGCCCGTAATATAAAGATACTTGGCCGAGGTATTCTTGATGCCAGTAAGATAGAGCGAAACAAAGCTCTCCATATGATTAACCTGAAAAAGGTTGTAAACGCAACCATAAGTGGGATTATCCTTCGCGATGCACATATTTGGGCATTAACACCTACAAGCTGTGACAGCGTTACAATCAACAACATTAAAATGATCGGCTTATGGCGTTATAATTCTGATGGAATTGACATTGTAAACTGTAAGAGCGTAATTATCAGGAATTCATTCATCAGGGCATTTGATGATAATATTGTGATCAGGGGAACAAGAGGGCCTTACAATGAGGGTTATAAGATGATTGAAAATATTGCAGTCGATAGTTGTGTCCTTTGGAATGACTGGGGCAGGGCTTTGGAGATCGGTGCCAGCACTGTTATAGATACCATGAAAAACATTACTTTCTCAAATTGTCATATTCCACATTTCACCTCGGTAGCTATGGATATACAAAATTGTGACAGGGGAACTGTAAAAGATGTCCATTTTAAAAATATATCCATCGAAGGCCAGATATCAGACAGCCTGACTCTTGGAACGCTTCCGATATTCACAAAGGCATGGGGCAAAATAATTGTACTGGGCATTTATGGAAGCTTTTATTCGTCGGATACCACGAGGGGCCATATTGATCATATTTACTTTAACAATATCAGACTTCAAAGCGTCAATCCAACGGGTATTTATCATACTGATTATGACAGCACCCTTATCAAGAACGATGTAAACTATTTTATCAGGGACAATATTTACTTCGGCAATATCAAAGCAAACAGTACGAAACCGACATGTGTCTATCTGTTTGGCTCTGACAGCACCCATATTGTGAACAACATCTTTATCAATAATTTTTCTCACAATGGCACAAAGGTGACAGACTTGCTGACGGTCGGGAAAAATGAATTTGTGAAGAATGTTTTTATGAAATAGTATGAATCTTGAGGTGATAATAATTGAAACGTAAACTACTGACAATCTTACATAGACATCCACCTTATAATCTTTTCGCATTATGAATCATAAACTATTTAATAACCTATGTCTCGGGAGCTTGTTAGCCGGCCCGTTACTTGCATTCTCACAAGTAACTCCCAATTTCGTGTTTATTATTGCCGACGATGTCAGTTGGAATGATATTGGATGTTATGGAAATAAAGGTGAAATAAAACATGGGCAATGTTGAATAAATTTAATTTTTAGGGGATTATAAACAATGAACTTGATCAATCATATCAATCATATCAATCATATCAATCAAATGAACAGAAGCCGGTACTATTTATTGCTTTTAAACTATGTAGTGGCAATAATTTTTATGTTATTGTTCACTCATGCTTCGTTCGCTCAGCATACTGGAAATAAGGTGATTAATAATCTGATGTCATCGGAAGAATGGCATTTTTCGGGACACCTGGGACAATACCTTGATAAAATAGCAGAAGAACGAATTTTAAAGCGGGATAGCTGGAATGTGATTTACCCTGAGACAGAAGAGGCTTTTCGTCTGCGTGAGGATGATAAAAACTATCCTAAAACAGGGCAGTGGCGCGGGGAATTTTGGGGGAAATATATTCTTTCTGCAATTGCTGCATGTCGTTATTACCACTCGGATGAACTGAAAAGCCGCATTGCGACTGCAGTGAAAGGATTGCTTTCTACCCAGGATGACAATGGTTATATCGGTACTTATGCACATTCTGATTTTCTGGAAGGCAACAATTGGAATGTTTGGAACCGTAAGTACACACTTTGGGGATTGATCGAATCGTGGGAACTTTTAGGCGACCGCGCTATCCTTACTTCGGCGGTACGATTTGCAGACCACCTGATTTCGGAGGTTGGGCCAGGATCAAAGGATATTGTAAGAACAGGGAATTTTTATGGGATGCCAAGCAGTTCAATCCTTCAGCCTATGGTTAAACTTTATATCGCGACCGGGCAAAGGAAATATCTTGAATATACAGAATATATAGTCAGGCAATGGTCAGAACATCCGGAAGGATTACCTGATATTTTGAACAAAGGATTGAGCGGGGCTCCTGTTCATAGCTGGTTTCCCCAGGTTGATCCGTATCAATGGGGCAAAGGATATGAATTTACATCCTGTGTTGAAGGGTTGGTCGAATTGTACAAAGTAACCGGGAAACAGCAATATTTTGAAGCAGCCAAAAATATACATGCCGCACTCGTAAAATGGGAACGGACACCAATAGGTAGCGTAAGTTTTAATGATAAATATGTAGGATCTGCCGGATTAATTAATACAGTATCGGAAATATGTGATGCAGTTTATTGGAACCGCCTTTCTTTTGAGTTATTTAAATTGACGGGAGATGAAAAGTATATTGACGAAATTGAAAGAACACTTTATAACTCACTTTTATGTGCTTTTAATCGTGAAGGGACATGGGGACTGCGCCGGTTAAGAATGTCACATACCCATATTCCGGCACAGAATCATTTTTTACAGCACCACCAGTGTTGCACGGATAATCTGCCGAGGGGATTGTTTCAGGCTGCTGAGGCAGCACTATGTATTTCCAATGGCAATGTATATCTTTCGTTATTTAGCGAGGGTGAAGGCAGTGTTGATCTCACGTCAGGAAGGAAAATCCGGTTAAAGATAGAAGGGGATTTTTTAAGTAAATCCTTTGTAAAGGCAACTTTATCAACTGACGGATCGGAACAATTTAGTTTGTTTATCAGAACACCACATTGGAGCAAACAGACATCTGTTAAAGTCAACGGGACTGCCCAAAAAGGGGAAATATCTGAAAATTGGATGAAGATAAACCGGATATGGAAAAACGGGGATGTCATAGATATTTCATTCGATTTGGCTGTGAGGTGGGAAGCTTTTGATACAACAAAATCTGCTTCGTTATTCCATAAAATTGATTTTTATGATAATGAATGGGCTAAAATGAAATTTATGGACGGAAGTAATAAGGATAATAATCGAAGGTATGAACATGTAAAAAGTCTTTCTACTGATGATGCGTTGCCACAAAAACCTGCAGTGACATTTTTCTATGGACCAATTGCCCTTGCACGAGATGTAAGGATCACCGGCACTGATGTTTTCTTTCCTGTTAAGGTTCCAATGGATGCTGGGGTTATTTCAATACGTCCGATTCAGGCTCCCCCGGGAATCTGGAAAGCATTCGAACTGGATTTGGGGGAAGGTAAGAGCATTAAGTTCTGCGATTTCTCCTCTGCCGGAAATACATGGAGTAAGGATTCTCAATTTAATACATGGTGCATTGTTAAGTCTGAATAGTATGAAAACATTACCTAAAACATTGACTGGGATTTTTGCCAACTTCTTTCATCGAATGGCCGTATCCACCGGAATAATGAAAAATGCGTTTGCGAAAGTGGTTCTATTATCGGTCGGGTTGCTGGCCATAGCCGGATGTACGTGGAACGTCGGTGCGCAGGAGACAAAACCACGCATAAAACTCGGAGCCTATTATTTCGATGGTTGGGCAGGCCAAAATCGTAAGGCGAGTGACCCCAATGAACCTTGGGCAAAGAATGCTCCAACCCATTTAACACGTCGGATGGTTGAAGAATTTCCTGAAAGGGAACCTGTTTGGGGTTGGCGGGATGACTCTCAGGCTATAATGGAAAGACAAATTGATTTAGCTGCAGATAATGGGATCGAGTTTTTTCTGTTTTGCTGGTATTGGAGAGATAGTAACGGGTCTATTAATCCTGCGGCTATCGAAAACCTTTCCCTGCATACGAGTATGAACCTGTATATGAAAGCAAAAAATAAGAATAGAATAAAGTTCAGTTTGTTGGTTGCCAACCATGGAGGTTCGGAGATTAAAGGCACGGATAATTGGGGAAAAGCAACTGAATATTGGATGCAATACTTTAAGGATCCTCAATATGTTACCGTTGATGGCAAACCACTGGTCGTGATTTTTAATTCGGGAGGAATTGATAACGATGCCCTTGCCCGTATGCAGGAAGTCTCAAAAAAAGAAGGATTGAAGGGTGGTTTATCCATTGCAGGTTGTGGAAATGCGGCAGATAAGAGTTTTACTTATAGAACGCACTATCATATTGCACCCGGATATTCAGCCGGAACAGAGGAGCATAAATATGCGGAATTGGTTGATGCACATGAAAAGCAATGGATAGGAACAGAGAAACAACCATATATACCGGAAATAACAGTTGGATGGGATAAACGTCCCTGGGAAGATAAAACCGGAAATGGCCAGGGCGGTGCAAAACAAGGTTGGTACTTTCCTGATCGTACTCCTGGACAATTTAAAGGTTTCCTGACAGATGCCATTAAATGGATGGACGAACACCCGACTCAAACAACAAAGGAACGTATTGTTTTGATATATGCATGGAATGAACTTGGTGAAGGTGGATATTTGGTTCCGACAAAAGGAGACCCAGAGGCAAGCTATTTGAAAGTTGTTCGAAGCGTTGTTTCAGGTAAATCTATCAACAAGAAATAGCTCCTGTATAAATGGGAAGGGCAATTTTTTGTTGTTCAACATAAATTATAACTCATTTTAATTCAAATAATATGAAACGAGCATGTTCGCTAAACACAAACACGGATGAAAATTTCACATGCGAGTTCCATCCGGCATTTAAAAAACAAATTATTTACGGATGAAATATAAAATAATTTTTTCATTGATAATATTTAAGCTTTTAGCATGTAGTAGTGAATTAAATGTTAAAGCTGATAGTCCCGAGAATGGGGTTAACATATTAATCCTTGGTAATAGTATTACGAAACACGGGCCCGCACCAGAGATAGGCTGGTATGGCAACTGGGGCATGGCGGCCTCCGAAGAGAGCAAAGATTATGTTCATATACTAATGCAGTATTTTCATCAAATGAACCCATCTATTCGGGTACGTTATGCAAGTATTGCTGATTTTGAAAGAGGATACTGGAATTTCAATCCTTCCAAGTTGGATAGTTTAAGGAACAAGAAAAGTTCTCTGATAATTCTCAGAATTGGAGAAAATGTTGATCCTGGCAATATTGGGAAATATGATTTTAAAAAATATTATAGTTTATTGATACGCTATTTTAAAAATAGTAACCCTAATACAAAAATAATCTCAGTAACATCCTTCTGGAAGAAGCCAAGTGTTGATCTGGCAATGGAGGAAGTTAGTAAAGATGAATTTTGCAATGTTGTCAAACTTGGTTATTTGTCGGCAGATTCAACCAATATGGCAATAGGTCAATATCAGAATAGTGGAGTCGCGATGCATCCAAATGATAAAGGTATGGCAGCAATTGCAAATGAAATCTGGGAAGAAGTCAAAACGTATAACTTATATTTTACTTCGGGGAAGTTTAATGAAATGAAATTTTATCAAGGTCATCTCATTTTTCAAAATAGAGAAAATATTCAGGATAAAACATGTCAATATGAAAAACCTAATTTATTGCAGTACACTATTCTCAACACTGCTGTTCATTCATTTTGTTTCGAGTTGTCAAAATAACAATATAGAAATTAATAAAACATCAGAAATTGTTCCTGATTCTGCATTGTTTGCCAGAGAACATCCCTCTCCTTCAATCGTAAGGGGATTTCTGATAGGGGGAAACAATCAACAAGATTACAACGATGCAAATGCATGGGGGGCAAATGTAATTCGTATGCAGGTTTTTCCGGCCCGTTATGCAACTAGTAGGAACAAGAATTTTTGGGATGCCTGGCCTTCATTTCTGGATCAACTGGAGAAGCAAGTTAAGCAAGCAAAACAAGCTGGTCTGAAAGTGGTTGTCGATCTTCATCAACCGCCATTCCAAGGTGTTGCAAATTTTGAATGGGCAGAGTTCTGGAATAGGACAGATTTGGAAGAAACGTTTTCCAGGGTTTGGTCTGAAATAGCCTCGCGATTGCTTCCATATAAGGAAACGATTTGGGGATACGACCTCCTAAATGAACCATTGGACAGATCACAGCTTCCGGCTGTAACAAAACAGTGGAGGCCATTAGCTATTAAGATTGTTCAGGCAATCCGGAAAGTTGACCCGGAAGCGTGGATTATCTTCGAGCCTGGTCCGGGCAGCCTGTTTAGTGGCTTTAAAGGTTTAGTCCCCTTACCTGATCGCCATATCATATATAGTGCCCATTTTTATTCTCCCCAGGAGTCGTTCACCCATCAAGGGGTGAACATTACAGGTATTAGTTTGGAAGAAGCGAAGAAATTGATTAATCAGTCATATCCTGCGACAATCAACGGTATTTTGTGGGATAAAGATCGGTTGGCTCAGCAACTGAAATATGCAGATGAGTTTCAGTCCAGGTGGAAGGTTCCCATATACGTGGGCGAGTTCAGCGTGATCCGTTGGGCGCCTAAAGATGCCGCTGTGCGTTGGCTCCAGGATGTTATTAGCCTATTCGAAGCTCGTGGGTGGTCGTGGAGCTATCATGCATTTCGTGAATGGCACGGTTGGAGCTTGGAATACAACGAAGAATTCTGGATGACAGGAATGCCTGCCCCACAACCAGTAACTTATGAAACGGAGAGGGCAAAAGTTATCAAGTCGTCGTTCCTGAAAAATAAAAATTAGCCGCATAATAAAAAGTACGGGAATGACTTTCTTCATCTCATTTAAACGGGAAGAGTTGATTTTTAGGCATAAGCTATGTCGATATGTAATTTCAATGGAAAAAAATCGGGCAATCAAACCTGATTTAAAAAAATAAAAAAATTGAAATACCAATGTGGTTGAAAATAATTATACTATCCGTTTGCATAATGGCTTTACAAAACAACCTTTATGCGCAACAAACTATTCCTTTATACACCGGTTCCACTCCCAACTCTATCAACTATAACATGCAGGAGATAACATTGGATGAGGGGGGCAGGATTAAAGGTTACAGGAATATTTCTAAACCTACACTTGCTGTTTACCTTCCGGTTAAAGAGCAATCAAATGGCACTGCAGTAATAATTTGCCCGGGGGGCGGCTATTCCATGGAAACCAATCTGATGGAAAGCATCAACATTGCAGACCCTTTCGTCAAACATGGTATTGCTGCTTTTATTCTAAAATATCGCCTGCCTTCTGATTCCATTATGAAAGATAAAAGTATCGGCCCGTTACAGGACGCACAGCAGGCCATCAAACTGGTTAGACATCATGCCGCTGAATGGAATATCGATACCAGCAAAGTAGGTGTAATGGGTTTTTCTGCAGGGGGTCACCTTGCGTCAACATTGGGCACTCATTTCGATTCGTCTTTCATATCTAACGAAGAGCATATCAATCTTCGTCCTGATTTCATGATATTAGTCTATCCTGTTATCAGCATGACAGATAAACTTACACACATGGGTTCAAGAGATAATTTGCTTGGAACTAACCCTTTCATTGAAAAAATTAATTTTTTCTCGAACGAATTACAGGTGACTGATAAAACGCCTCCCACTTGGTTAACACATGCCGGTGATGATAAGGTGGTCGATGTTGATAACAGTATTATCTTTTATGAAGCATTAAGGCATCATAAGGTGCCTGCTGAAATGCACTTGTATCCCAAAGGCGATCATGGTTTTGTACTGAGGTTGCCAACCGAAGAATGGATGAAGCCTTTATTTGAATGGATGAAGAAAAATAACTGGATGCGTGATAATTAGATTAAGGAAATTTATTCGATATGAAAAATATAACAATTAAACAAGTTGCATTTTCAACTTTAGCAATAAGCATTTTTACTGCGGGAGGTGCCAGCCAAGTTTCGAAGAATGTTTTGCATATGCCCAATGTGGTGTTTGTCCTGGCTGACGAATGGCGCGCTCAGGCAGCAGGTTTTAACGGGAACAAAGATGTACAAACACCCAATCTTGACCGGCTTGCCGATCGGGCAGTTAATTTTACCAACACTATTTCCGGGTGTCCGGTTTGTACCCCTTATCGCGGTAGTTTGCTTACCGGGCAGTATCCGC
>JAMDDG010000092.1:0-7671 GCA_023488865.1 Bacteroidota bacterium
TCACCTTTCAAACCGGCTTCCGCAAACCCAGATAGCAGCCTTTTTAGGTATTTCCCCCGAATTTTTAAGCCGCATACGAAACAACAGCACCAAGCCAAAGGCTTAAACTACATCAATACTATTTCTTGATAAAGTTTATTGGAAAACGAACCCTTTCAGGAGGATATTTGCATTGTCAAATTATTCATTAACAAAAAGAAATAGTATGTCAATCACAAAAAAAGTAGCCGTAATAGGCTTGGGCAATATCGGAAAGGTAGTTGCTACAAATCTTGTAAAAGGAAATCGTCCCGTTATCCTTGCCAGCAGAAAATTAGAAGACGCAAAATCACTGGCTCAAAAATTGGGAGATCATGCAACACCCGCTGAAACATTGGTTGCAATTAAGGAAGCCGACATTATTGTATTGTCTGTTTGGTTCGATACAATCAAAGAATTTTTGTCAAAATATGCTTCGGAATTGCAGGGTAAGATTATCGTTGACCCTTCCAATCCGATTGCACCTGACGATAACGGCGGTTTCAAAAAAATAATTGGCGAAAAAGAATCCGCAGGTCAGCTTATTGCAGCAGTACTTCCCAAAGGTGCGAAACTGGCAAAAGCATTGGGAACATTGAGTGCAGCTTCACTTGCAAACGCAGCGTTTCAAAAACCAGAAGCCGCAGTATTGTTCTATGCAACAGACGATACAAGCGTTAACGCAGACATTGAACAACTAATTCATGATAACGGCTTTGAACCTATAAGGGTTGGAGGGTTAGACCAATCCATTAGAATAGAAGTATTTGGGGACCTGCACGAATTCGGAGCATTAGGCAAAACTGTAACAGTTGCTGAGGCGAAAGCAAGACTTTAATGGTCATATAAATTATCTAATTCAATGAGCCAATAACTTACGCTATTGGCTCATTCATCAAAAAAACAAAGAGTAATGATCAAGACAAAACCAACCAGATATTGACACAAAGAATTATGTCTACAGCAACAGAAAACGTTGAAAGAAAAGTTACTACACACCGTCTGAAGGAAATGAAAAGTAATGGCGAAAAAATATCAATGCTTACCGCTTACGATTATTCAATGGCTTCCATTATAGACCACGCAGGTATAGATGTTATTTTGGTTGGCGACTCTGCCTCGAACGTCATGGCTGGAAACATAACAACTTTGCCAATGACCATTGAACAAATGATTTACCACGGCAGTTTTGTTATGAAAGCAGTAAAACGTGCATTGGTTGTAGTTGATATGCCGTTTGGAACTTGTTCGGGCAATCCTGCCCTTTCACTTGAAGCGGCCATTAGGATTATGAAAGAAACAGGGGCTGACACTTTAAAAATTGAAGGAGGGGAAGAGATAATTGAAGACATCAGTAAAATTGTTAACGCGGGCATTCCAGTGATGGGACACTTGGGGTTAATGCCTCAATTAATCAACAAATATGGCACGTATACCGTAAGAGCAAAAGAGAGAAAGAGGAATCGGAAAAATTAATCAATGACGCGTTGCTTTTAGAAAAGGGAGGGTGTTATGCGGTAACACTGGAAAAAATTCCTGCAAAATTAGCTCAGGAAATAACCGCCAAACTATCAATCCCCACTATTGGAATCGGGGCAGGAACTTACGTGGATGGACAAGTATTGGTAATGCACGATATGTTGGGCATTACCAAAGGATTTTCACCCAAATTTTTAAGGCGTTATGCGGATTTACAAGCAATCATTTTTGATGCCGTTTCAAATTACATTAAAGACGTAAAGGCTGCAGATTTTCCTAACGATAATGAATCTTATCATTAGCGTCTTAACCCCCGATAAATTGGACAGTTTTTCAAAAGTACGATTATTTATGATTCATATTTTCGTTTAAAATTAAACAAAACCCCGTGCCGATTTTTTCAGCACAAAACCCACAAAATCCCTCAAATCCTGGCGTCTTCCTGGCATAAAACAAAAAACACCTGCAAGTCATCCTTGTAAGTATTTGATTCTATGGGTGGGCCCAGTATGGCATGATCAAACGCCCCCGGATTATGAGTGAGAGGTCTAACCCATTTTGGGATTCCACTGGTTAACACTGGTTGTTATTTACACTTTTTATTTTCCACTGGTTGATACTGGTTGTTGGAAATCCTGGCGGATCTCCTGGCGGGGTTATTTCCTTCAATTAACTGTACAAAGAAAGGATTTGCAATTTTCAATAATCAGCCAACAACGAAATAATTTTCTCTTTCAATGGTTGAAGTTCTGTTTCAATCGTGGCCCAGATTATCTCGTCTTTGATTTGATAATAGCCATGTACAAGAATATGGCGCATTCCAATCATATCCTCCCACTCAATTGATGGATGATTAACTTTAAACTCCTTAGTCAAAAGATAAGCGGCCTCACCTACAATCTCTATGTTTTTTATTACAGCAAATCGAAGCATTTTATCATTCCTGAATACTTCGAAAGTTTTACCACCTGTAAATTCAAAAATATTGTCAATGGCCTCTATCATATGATTCAGCCTTTCCCTATCCCTGGGTTTTTCTCTCATAGATTAAAATTTTATCCATCTCTGCACTACCGACAGCAAAAGGTTTTAATTGTCCTTCTTCTACTAAATCAACCTTTTTACCGGTTAGCTTTCGTAAGTCATTGATAATATGAACATATTTCATCAAAGTAACCTTTGAATCAGAACTAAAGTTGACCAATATGTCCAGGTCACTATTCCGGTTTTCTTCTGAACGGGCATAAGATCCAAATATCCAAGCCTTTTCAACTGGTTGGCTTGCAAAATACTGAGATAGTTTATTTACGATCGTTCTGTTCATGATACCTTTTTTACAAAATTAACAAAATCAAACCACATTAGTTGATTCCACCTCAATAATGTATTGATCAAGTGGTTTGTCAGTCCGTCTTAAATTAAACAAAGCCCTGTGCTGTTTATTCCGGACCCCGGAATTTATAGGACACGATGCTCCTGTCTTAACCCCCCGATAAATTGGACATTTCTTCAAAATGAGCTAAGATTAATGAACTCTCTAATTCGTTTAAATTTAAACGAACATCTGTCGCAGATTTTTTCAGCACAAAACCCACAAAATCCCCAAAATCCTGGCGTCTTCCTGGCGTAAAAAACAAAACACCTACAAGTCCGCCTTGTAAGTATTTGATTTTGAGGGTGGGTCCAGCAGGGCATGATCCTACGACCCCCTGATTATGAGTGGGAGGTCTAAACCATTTCCATTTTCCACTGGTTGATACTGGTTAACACTGGTTGTCATTTTCACTTTTTATTTTCCACTGGTTAACACTGGTTGTCATAAATCCTGGCGGATTTCCTGGCGGGTTTTATTTTTCCAACTATTTATTTAAAATTAGTCAATAAAGTCGACAAAATATTGCTCGTTCTGATAGATGTTGCTTTATATTGCTCTTATATTCTTATTTTTGGGTAAAGTTGCAATAAACACCTCTCAATGTCCCTGCTTTCAAATTTACGCCAACAACCAGAAGGTCGCAGACTCGAATTCAAAGAGTCTCTGCCCACCAATTCCGACCTGGTCAAAACCATAATAGCTTTTGCAAATGATGCTGGCGGGGAGTTATATATTGGAATTAAGGATAATCCGCGGGAAGTTGTTGGCTTAAAAGAGGATGATTTGCTGGCACTTGAAGAGAAAATAGCCAGTCTCGTTCATGATCTTTGCAAACCTATTATTTTACCTGAAATATCTTTTTTACAACTAGAAGGTAAACAAATTATCCGCATCCAGGTACATTTGGGAAGTGCTCCACCATACCACCTGAAAAACAAATCACTCTTTGAAGGTACTTATATTCGGGTGGGTTCAACCAATCGTTTAGCCTCATCTGAAATAATTGCAGAACTTGAACGGCATAAACGAAATATCTCTTTTGATAGCGAATTGGTTTATTCAAAAACAGTTGAAAAGTTAAATATCACAACGTTTAAAGACTTCTTCAAAGAGAAAACCGGAGAGGAATTAACAGTTCAGGCATTGAAAAAATTGGACCTTTTCCGTTCGGAGCAAGGGAAAAACCTCCCGACTTATGCCCTGATCTTGTTGTCGGATGATGAACTACAGAAACAATATTTCCCATACTCCAAAATCGAGTGTGCCCGATTTAAAGGCACAATTCCGGGAAATTTCATCGACCAAAAAACCATCGATTTAAACGTAGGGCTTCAGGCTGAACAAGCCTACCAATTTGTATTGCGTCATATCTCCCAGGGAACTACCGACTATACTGGCGTTTACCGCAATGATAGGTGGGAATACCCAATTGTAGCAATACGGGAAGTCTTAAGGAACGCTGTTATTCACCGCGATTATTCACTAACCGGGAAGGACATCAAAATAGCCATTTTCGATGATAAAGTTGAGATTACTAGTCCTGGTAAGCTTATGCCAACAGTCGATTTCAGCGACATGGAATCCGGTCAGTCTGATATCCGCAACAAAATACTTGCACCAGTATTCAAAAAACTTCGCATCATTGAGCAATGGGGCAATGGCTTAAAACTAATAGCTGAAGAGTTACAACGCTACCCTGAAATTGCGTTTGACTGGAAAGAGCCTGGTTTGGCATTTAGGGTAACATTTACAAATATGAATATCAAACTACAGCCAGAGTTACAGCCAGAGTTACAGCCAGAGTTACAGAAGGAATTACAACAAGAGCTAAAGCAGGAATCACTTTATGGACTTGTATTAAGGCAATTAGAGGGCAGGCAACTTAATACCAAAGAGTTATCTGAAAAAATAGGGCAAAAAGAAATTTCCGGACAGCTCAGAAAGATCATTCGGAAACTCCATAAAAACCAATTGATTGAAAACTCAATTCCAGATAAGCCCAATCATCCTGCTCAAAAGCATCAGCTTACAAACATGGGTAAAATTTTCTTAACCCATTTAATGAAAAGTAAAACAGAAAATAGCTAGTTCGTTTAAAAATAAACGAAGTTGCATTGTAGATTTTTCAATACAAATATTTTTGAATCCCTTTCGAATGGTGATTTATCTGACCTGCATTTCTGTTTTAGTGCTTTTCAGGCATAAACAGGTATGCAATTACTCCTACCACCAAGTAAACAATGTGAAAGATTATCAGTCCATAGTAATAGTTATCGACCTTGGCTACTCCCACAATGTGGTATATGCCAATAAAATAGATGAAAGTGAAGAGAATTAGTAAGATTCCGATGAATTTAGCCCGGCCTTCAAATTTGTCCGTATCACCGGTATTCCAAAATAGACGTACAATTCCTATTGTCGCAAATACGTAAATAAAAATAACTGCGGCACTTGATAAAAGCGATTTAAGTTTTGGGTTCATAGTGTTATTTTTTATTTGTTAATATTTGTCGGTATCCATAAATAAGCATTAGAAACGCGAGGAGGGTTTTCTCGTCCATGTATTTGAATAATTCCGATGTGTTGAAGAAATTTCTGTGCACCCCATAAGCAGAATAGGCGTAAACAATCACCATTGCCAAACTCCACATCCGAAATTTTAATACCCAGAACATCTCGATTGTTTTAGAATTGTTTAGAAATCGTATTCCTGATTTGTCCCATTAACCATCCTTAAGAGACCTTGATTCGGCAATGATACGGATTAGTTTGGCAAAAATTTTGCCAAACTAATCCGTATCATTGCCCATAATATTTCGAACTTAAAGCCAAAGCGAAAATGAAAAGTACCCTACATGATGTTTATTTCTACCGGGATGATTACCCGGAGTTGGCGGAGCTTTACGAGGAAAGTTTTGACGTGGGGCTACAACTCAAGATGATTAATTACCATTTTGTGTTTCTTAAAACTTCCGGCGGAAATATATTCATTTACAGAGAGGGATCACAAGAGCCAATTCCAAGATTACGACAAGAATTTCATTCAAGGATTGAACACGTGATTAATCCGACAATTGATGCGCTCTGTTTTGTATTAGCCAATTACATACTTGATAGCAGGATCGAGGAAATCAATCTGCCAATACCCAACCCGGCCACTGCTGAAGAAATCATCCCTGAGTGCGTCCTTGAGCTAATTCAACAAACAAGCGGATACTTGCTTTATCGGGAACAAGGAGTCAAATTCTATCAGTTAGCAACGGGTTGTAACGAGGCTGAAGCTAAAGAGTGGGTGGCTGGAGCGAGGTCAAAAAAAAAGGTCATTTTAGATAATGTGCGCAATCTGAATATTGACGGATGTCCATCAACATACATCGAAAAGCTATTCCCACCAAATGGCGGACTGCCATATCTCATAAGGAAACCTGAGCAAGAAGCACACAAATTGCTTGAGTTTCTTCAATCAAAATCATTAAAATCTTAACCTTAAAATTTTTCCAATGAAAAGATTACTTATGACCGGTAACGCGATTGTCAGGTACATCAGGGAAGATGAGCCGGAAGATATTCTTGATTATTGTTCCAAAGTGAAGCTCTATCTTACGGATGAAAAATCCCTAATATTGGTCTTTAAAATGGTTTTTCCTCATGTCGAAATCGATGAGCCTGCCAATATACACTTGTGGGACACATTTCAAATGAGGATGAAAGTCCCCTGGAACGAGAGTGCAATTAAAATAGCGGACAGGGACCTAATCCTAACCTTTAACATGTACAGGTACAGCGTTACCAATCCGACCAACTATGAGGTTTATACCAGATTGGAGGGTGAAATTCCAGGGAATATTCCTGCTTGTGCTTTCATAGACCTCTCGGTTACAACTGGTGACTGAATCGAGAGTGAAACTAACTGAACCGATTCATTTTTAAAATCTTGACCAATGTTTGATTATCAATCTTAATAACACTACCATGAAAAAACTAATTATGTCTGGGCAAGCCGTTGTAAACTATCTAGGTGAACATGACGAAATAATTCACGGGGATTGCGATACTGCCGTTGAACTGTATCTTGAGGATCAAGAGTTTTGCCAGATGTCATTGACGCTTGATTTTCCTGAAGCAGGCATTCTGGAAAGAGCAGAGTTCTACATATGGTATCAATACCAGGATGATGGTAAGATTACAGTATTCATGGATGATGCTGTTGTAAAATTATCTGAGGATGAGCTTTTCATCCAATTCAGGTTATCGGAAAAAATAAAAAGAAAGTACAGAAGATTCAGATGTGTGGCCAGGTTAAAAGGAGTATTTCCACCCGATATCTTAGAAGGTGGTGGATTTTTTGATTTGTCAGGCATTAGTGTAATTACACGATTGCCAGAACAAGCGATTCCTTCACTCACATCTGAATTACGTATGAAAGGAATGATTCATCTTAATTATATTTCCACGCCTCCTTATAAGCTTTATTTCAATAACGGGGAATGTGAACTACGAACAGACGATATTGGTCGTCATTATCTTCGTTTCCCTTACTGTTTTCCTGAGTTTCAGGTTAATGATATTGAATCCACGTTAATCACTGGTACTGACTTTGAGGGAGAGGGATATTATTCTCTTTGGTTCATTTGCGTTCAATTATCAGAGGATGAGTTGTTGATAGGATTTACTATATTTGATGATCGGGAGAATTATCCTCATGCTATTGGCGGATTTGCCAGGCTTCGAGGCGAGATTCCTTCCACGATTCAAAGGAAGGTATTGTTATAATTGATTTATGGTCGAATTTAATCTGC
>JAMDDG010000092.1:8309-11388 GCA_023488865.1 Bacteroidota bacterium
GCCTACGAGATGAGCTCCAATGCCCCATTCCGATGGCCTGCACTAAATGAGCTAAGGGTTTATGCATTGGACCGACTGGACAAAATCAGTCCGATAGAAGAATACTATGTACCAGACCCGCCCAAAGAATACAACCCCTCAGACTATTTCAAGGATTCCTTGGGTGTTCACCGAATCAATCTAAATAAACCTGATTTGGCTCCAGAAAAGATTGTTCTGAGAACTGTGAAAGGGAGCTGGATTTATCCTTACCTACTTACTTATCCAATACATCCGAGTCAGAAAATTATAAGTAATGATATCGTTACGAAGCAATTAACGATAGAACTGAAGATGGAAATTGATATTGAGCTTAAATCGTTTCTGATGCGAAATATAAACTCATTTGAAATATTAGATCCGTTTTCATTACGGAAAGAGATCCTCTCAGATGTTGAAATCGCAATTGAAAATAATAAACGCTCAAGTTCTATGCTTAAATAATTCTAAGAAATTTAAAAAATGATAAGAAAATACAACCAGCTTATTCTTGATAGGGGATTAAATTTGAACCTTGATCAAGATGCCATAATAAGAGACAATCAAAAATTTTTGACTGAACTTTCTTCAAGTTCTAAAAATACAAAAGGCAAAATAATATCACATTTGCCGAATAATCCGCCATTTGAGATTCATCCTTATAAGAATCTTATTACCTTGAACACGTTTGACAAATACATTATTGGGACATTCCCACCAATTAGCTACGTTTATGATCAGCTTCTAAATATTGATCAAGTCAAACAACCAATTAGTGGAGGTGGCAGAAGTCTATCAAAACCTGGGTTCCCATTTTTTCATGGGAATAGACAATTGATGTGGGATTATTTATTAACGTCATCTGAAATAAGAAAAATTCCTGCAAATCGTGACGAAGTACCAAAGTATTTGATCAATTTTTTAAATTCTGTCGAAATTAATTATAGTGATATTATTGATAGTGCGCAGCGTAAACTTGTTGACAATACATATAAAGGTAATGACTTATTATTATATAACGTACACATTAATAATAAATTAATAAGACATATCTTAGAAAACCCTAAAGCAAAATATTTATTATTCAATACAGCAAGTATTTATGGAACGACTGGGATTGAGAATGATAATTATGGTCGTGTTTCTTTAGTGAAGGATGCAAAAGCTTTTGATCTATTTGTAAGAGCTTTGCAAGAATTAGGGTATAATATTCAGATTAGAGTAAATTACGGCACCAATAGCAATAAACAATTTGGGTGGACACTAATTTCTGATTTAACATTGGATCAAAGAAAAACCAAAATTTCATTCGAATTGAAAATTATAAATCCAACAAAAAATCCAAGCACTTTCTGCAAAGCATTCTCACCAGGTGAAGAAAGAGAATTAATAATAATTACGCCATTTAGCCCAGCGGTTGCCCAAAGGCAGAATCGTCTATCTGGAAATCCAATCGTAAAATATTGGTTACTATCACATTCAAATCAAAACACAAAAAGTATGCTTTGTGAAATTTATCAAGATTTTAGAAATGGTAATTGTCACAAAATCTTTGACTTAAACAAATAGTTTTTTTAACTTTGGACGTATCGTCTTAACACCTAAAAGAGATGGATGACTTTTTCAATTAGAGTTAGGATTTATTGAACTCCTGATAGTGCTATAGATTAAGTTTCAAAAATCACAATATGAAAAGATTCGTTAGGTTGACCCAAGAATTTAATTTTAACAAAATAGGTGTATTTCGAATACAGGATGATCGCTTAGATTATCATTTGGAAAGTGATGAAAAGGGAGTGATTCTATATGCAATCGTAGTCCAAGAGAATAATGACCAATTCGTTCGATATGTCGGACGTTCTTCTTATGGTTTAAGAAGCTGTCTTGACAGGATAAAAACAGGAAGCCATGCTCAAGAGACTAATTTCAGACTTAATCAAAATATCTTATTTTGTTTACGACATAACTCATCAGTCTCTATTTACTATTTATTGATTGAAGAAAATGACCGAATTGCTGATCAAATAAAAAAGCGGATTATTGAAGATAAATGGCGTCCGGACTGGAACCTATAAAGATTAATAAAGGAGCTACAACAAATTTCGACAATAAGGGTGTACCAATTCGTTTAAAAATAAACGAACTTGGGTGCTAATATTTTCAGCGCTAATCCTCAATTTCCCCCCAAATCCTGGCGTCTTCCTGGCGTAAAAAAGAAAACACCTACAAGTCGACCTTGTAAGTGTTTGATTTTGAGGGTGGGCCCAGCAGGGCATGATCCTGCGACCCCCTGATTATGAGTCAGATGCTCTAACCAACTGAGCTATGGGCCCTGAAATTAGGTATTCCTAATTTGGAGGTGCAATTTTAATCATTTGCACCGTATTTTTCAAATGTTTTGCAGAAATTAAATTCGGGGGATCACTTTTAGCAGCATATCCACCACGTTGTGCACATTCTTGCCGAAAACTTCTATGATCTCTTCCCACGAAACGGGCGTCTCATCCTCCTTCCAACTGTCGTAATCGGTGGCCATGGCAATGGCGGCATAGGGGATTCCCAACTCGTTGGCCAGGATGCACTCGGGAGCAGTACTCATGTTGATCAGATCGCCGCCCCAACTGCGGAACATCCTCGATTCGGCCCGGGTGGAGAAACGCGGTCCTTCGATGGTAACGATGCACCCACCGTCATGAACAGGGAGGTTTAGTTCCTTTCCTACGGCAAAAAGCAACTCCCGCATCCGTTGGTCAAACGGGTTAGCCATAGGTGTATGTTTCATCTCGTGGGGTTCGAACTCCTCAAAGAAGGTGGTCGCCCGGTGCCTGGTGAAATCAATAAACTGATCGGGCAGGACGAGCTCTCCCCTGCCAATATGCTCACGCAGACTGCCACATGCCGTCGTAGCCAGAATATGGGTACAGCCTAACTCTTTTATGGCAAAAAGATTCGCCTTGTTGTTGACATGCGTGGGCGTGATGGTGTGATCACGGCCATGCCTGGAAAGTAGCACTGCCTCCACCTGACCGATTTTCCCGCATATAAAATCCGAACTCGTTGC
>JAMDDG010000264.1 GCA_023488865.1 Bacteroidota bacterium
GCCATTTGTGCACAAATGGCTGCACTGCCATTTGACACCTGGATGCGGCTGATTATCTGGATGGCTATCGGGATGTTTATCTATTTCTTTTATGGGAAAAAAAGAAGTAAAGTATTGTTAGATCAGGCTAATCAAACAGGGGAATAAAAAATTTAATCAGCTGGCTAATTCCTGTTATGTTCTTTCTGCACAACTTTATCCTTCCACCGGCTTCAAACCCAATTCTTTCCCTTTCGCCATCATAAACCGGTATGCCTCCTCGTAGTTGTTGCTTATTTCACCATCCAGAATGGCCTCTTTGATGGCCGATTTGATCAACCCTATTTCTTTACAAGGCTGAAGGCCAAATGTTTCCATAATTAATTCACCGGTTACAGGAGGTTGAAAGTTGCGAACTGCGTCTTTCTCTTCAATCTCTTTTAATTTTTCACGTACCAATTGAAAATTGGCTAAAAAACGGGTCACCTTCTCCTCATTTTTGGAGGTAATATCGGCTTCGCAAAGGGTCATCAGATCGTCAATATCATCGCCTGCGTCAAAAAGCAGACGCCTGACGGCGGAGTCTGTCACCTCCTCTTCTGACAAGACAATCGGACGCATGTGCAGCAACACCATCTTCTGAACAAACTTCATTTTTTCGTTAAGCGGCAGTTTTAGCCGGTTGAACAGCTTAGGGACCATTTTACCTCCCACGAAATTGTGTCCATGAAAAGTCCAGCCCAGCGCAGGTGAAAACCTTTTGGTGACAGGCTTGGCTATATCGTGCAGGAGCGCCGACCAGCGAAGCCAAAGATTATCAGTATTCAGGCTAATCCGGTCTAAGACTTCGAGCGTATGGTAAAAATTATCTTTGTGGTAAATGCCATTGATGCTTTCCCTGCCTTTCAGATTTTGAATCTCCGGAAGGATGATCTTCAATAATCCGCACATTTCGAGCAACTTAAACCCGACCGAAGGTTTGTTTGACAGGATGATTTTGTTGAGTTCCTCTGTAATCCGCTCTTTTGAAACAATGTTGATCCTGTCGGCCTGCTGTATGATGGCCGCAAACGTCTGCTCCTCGATCCTGAAGTTAAGCTGGGCGGCAAACCGGATCGCCCGCATCATGCGTAGCGGATCATCAGAAAAAGTAATATCAGGATCCAGCGGAGTGCGGATCAGTTTGCTTTCCAGATCCCCAAGCCCGTTGAAAGGATCAACCAGTTTGCCGTAATTTGCTTTGTTCAGACTGATAGCCAGGGCATTCATGGTAAAATCGCGTCTGTTCTGATCGTCGGCCAGGGTTCCATCCTCCACAATCGGTTTGCGGCTATCGAGACGGTATGACTCTTTTCGGGTACCTACGAACTCAAAATCAACCTCCTCGTTGCGGAACATGGCTGTCCCGAAATTTTTGAAGACGGTCACCTTCAATTTGGGATGAATCGCGAAAGCCACCTTTTTGGCGAGTGCAATTCCGCTGCCTACCGTGACGATGTCGATGTCGTAATGGTCTCTTTTCCGGTACATCAACAGGTCCCTCACAAAACCTCCGATCACATATGTCTCGAGCCCTTCAGCATCAGAAATGGAGCCGATCAAAGCAAAAGTTGGATGTTTGAGGTGTTCCTTTAAATTTATAGTTTCTGACATGGACAATCTAATGGTGCAATAATGGTGGCAAAATTAATCATTTAAGGGGACGTGGATGCTTCTATCTCCTTATTTTGAAAGTGGTAGTGAGATACGGCCAGATTATCCGTGTTTTATAGTTCAGGTTCGATAGTTTCCAGCTTCATTCCCCTTGATCCTTTGATCAGTATAAGAAAATCTGAAAGTCTGGTTTCTTTGAGATAGATTGCCAGCTCTCCGGCGCTAAAAAAATGGTGAAATGGTTCAGGCAAAATACAATTGGAATATTGATTGCCGACCAAGAATACTGCATCCATTTTTAAAGTGCCTAAAAAATCAACCATCTTTTGATGTTCTTCCTGAGCATCACTTCCCAGCTCCAGCATATCACCCAAAATTACCCCTTTTTTAGGGGCTTCGAGTTGAGCGAAATTCTCCAGGGCTGCCCGGGTACTGGTTGGATTGGCATTGTAGGCATCCATCAGCAGCCGGTTCCGTCCAGTATCAACCATTTGGGACCTGTTGTTGTCGGGTTGATACGCTTCGATGGCCGCAGCTATCCCGGTAGGTTCAATCCCAAAATATTGACCG
The DNA here is from genome assembly GCA_023488865.1 of Bacteroidota bacterium. GTDB lineage: Bacteria > Bacteroidota > Bacteroidia > Bacteroidales > Prolixibacteraceae > CAINVV01. The sequence continues at coordinate 2,203 of JAMDDG010000264.1, forward strand.
ATTGCCGCTGCAGCCAGGGCATTTTCGAGGTTGTACCTTCCCACCAGCTTCGTTTTGATGTACAACCAGCCTTTGGGGAAAAGCGCTTTGAATACGAGAAAAGGTTCAGCGCTGATGGCTTCGCCCTCCAAACCTTCCATCCCTTTGGAAGTAGTATAACCTATTTTTCTGATTTTCCCGGCTGGTCCGGTTAGAAAAGGATTGGCATTATTGATAAAAATCGTTCCGTTGTTTTGTCCCAGAAACCGGTAAAGCTCCGTTTTCGTTTGAATGACCCCTTCGAAAGAGCCAAAACCTTCCAGATGGGCCCTCCCGACGTTGGTAATCAGACCATAGTCGGGCAGGGCGATGTTGCACAGTTCGGCTATCTCCCCGGGATGATTGGCCCCCATTTCGATTACACCGAACTGGGTCTCCGGCTTGATGGTGAGCAAAGTTAAAGGTACCCCGATGTGGTTGTTCAGATTTCCTTTAGTGAATACTACTTTAAATCTTTTTGAGAGAACTGAAGCAACCAGCTCCTTGGTTGTTGTTTTCCCATTGGTCCCGGTGATTGCCAGTATCGGAATGCCCATTTTTTGGCGGTGCAACCGCGCCAAACCCTGAAGTGTTTGAAGCACATTGTCTACCAGCAGGATCTTTTCGGAAACCGCATATTGCCCCTCATCGACTACGGCATAGGAAGCTCCCTTCGCGAGGGCGCTAAGTGCAAAGGCATTGCCATTGAAATTTTCACCCTTGAGCGCAAAAAAGATGGAGCCAGCTTCAATCTTCCGGCTGTCGGTCGTAACTAAAGGGTGGCTTAGAAAAATTTGATAGAGTGCTTCTAACTTCATTCGCTGGACTAAAAAAAACCTCATCCGAAGACGAGGTTTCAAACATTATTTTGGTTCGGCATCCCCCAGTTTTGTCATGGCGCAGCGGAAACCTATGTCATTGGTCGACTTTCTTTCGTCGAGGTATCGTCTGGTCCCCGGACTTAACCAATAAGGCCTGTCTTTCCAGCTTCCACCTTTGTATACCCTGGAATGATCCGAAATTCTTGATTTAAAATCGCCCTTGAGGTCTGTGTACATCAAATCAGAACTGTTTTTACTTTTGGTCGAATCTCTCCAAATCTCTGCGTCAATATTGGATTGGGTATCTCCGTCCTTGAAATTGGTAAAGTTGGCAACTGTATCTTTGATCATCTCGCCTAAATCGTTTCGCGAAAAATTGCCGGCAGAGTCCTTTCTGAAATTGGTATAGACGCTACCGCGAAGTGGTTGAAATTCATTGAATTCCTGGAAAGAAGTGGGTCTGTAAACATCCTGCACCCACTCATTCACGTTCCCAGCCATGCAATAAAGTCCCAGATCGTTGGGCTGGAAAGACTTAACAGGGGCAGTGATCTCAAATCCGTCGTTGAGTGATCCGGCCACGCCCATATAGTCGCCCCGCCCCCTAACACTGTTGGCCATGAACTGACCCCGTTCGTTTTTTTCTGTCGAGCGGATTTGATTGCCGTTCCAGGGATAAATACGACGATCGGTAATAACTTCTTCATCCAAATTGCCGACCAATGCCACCGCAGCATATTCCCATTCGGCTTCGGTAGGAAGTCGATACCTCGGCAGGACAATTCCGTCCGACATACTGGTCCTTCTGGTAGCACCATCTTTCCCGAGATTTTTCAACGGTCTTTTGCCATCGGTCCCATTGTAGAGGCCATTCAAATAACTGTCTGAAGTGAATACATTCTGCCCGCTTTGCTTGGTATCTTCTGCCAGGATTTTATCGTTGATTAAAATCCTTTCGTTGACCCTGTCCGTTCTCCATTTACAGTAATTGGTCGCCTGGATCCAGCTTACCCCGACAACGGGATATTCGGAGTATGCCGCATGGCGTAAATAATTTTCGAGAAAAGGCTCGTTATAGGCCATCTCGTTCCTCCATACCAGCGTATCGGGAAGAGCAGCGCGATAAACCTCCGGATTTGAAGGATAAGCCCTTTGCAACCAATAAAGGTATTCTCTCCAGTCAACGTTACGGACTTCCGTTTCATCCATATAAAATGAAGCAACAGTTACGCGTCGAGGGGTATTGTTATTCTCAAAAATGACATCCTGCTCAACACGGCCCATTGGAAAAGTCCCGCCTTGAACATAAACCAGCCCTGGCCCTGCACTTTGGGAATAATCGGCATTGTATTCAAAACCTCCGTTTTTGGGATTGTTGTAATCCCAACCGGTTGTTGAAGATGCCGTTTTCTTTTTTGGCATCAGGCTACATGAAGCAATCAGTAGGCTGAAAGATAGCAATATAACCGTATAGAATCTCATATATTTAAAAAAGTTAATTCATTTTAATAAAATCTCTGCACGATAACCCGGTTGGTCAAAAATTGAAGAAATCTTGCAAAGGTGTACGATGAAAGAGCTATAGCCGCAAATATATTGCAAATAATGAAAACCTATTCATTTTCCACCAACGAACTTCACTATAAACATCGATTTTAGTAAATTTGTTCAACTTCAGGGCAGAAAAATGTTTAAAATTTTTTTATTCTTAAAAATACACGTGACGGGTTGTGGCGAAGAGAATGCCTAAAGTGAACTAAAGTGCCCAAAGCACTTGTAGCTTCGGTACGTTAATGTAACTTTACCCTAACTTTAGTCACTTTAGTTCACTTTAGGCACTCTCTAAAAAATGAGCATATGAACATACGAATCGGTCTGGGCTACGACGTCCATCAGCTTGCTACAGGAGAAGAGCTGTGGCTGGGTGGCATCCTGATTCCGCACGAAAAAGGGACTGTCGCCCATTCAGACGGGGATGTGCTGCTCCACGCCATTTGCGATGCTTTGCTGGGCGCTGCCGGATTGAGGGACATCGGCTATCACTTTCCGGATACGGATGCAGCCTACAAAAATATTGACAGCAAGAAATTGTTGGCGAAGGTTTTACAGATGGTAAAAGAAAAAGGTTACAGGATCGGGAACCTGGATGCAACGATTTCCGCACAGCGGCCCAAACTGAAAGAGTGGATCCCGGCCATGGAGTCCGTTGTGGCACAGATTATTGAAACTACTACGGAACAGGTCAACATCAAGGCCACCACCACTGAAAAATTAGGATTCGAAGGCCGGGAAGAGGGAATTTCCGTTCAGGCAGTTGTCCTGATAGAAAAACTAAGTTAAATAATTAATAACAAGCGGTTAAAACAGTTCAAAAACGCACAAGTATCCCGATTTTAATAAATTTCTTCTGTAATTTCACGGACAATTTTTAGACTAATTTTAAAAAACAACAACAATATGAGCAAAACAACCTGGATTGTAATCGGAATTATCTTAGTAACTATTTTTTTAGGAATAAATTGGGGCATTAAAACCGGCAACAACATGGTTGCCATGGAAGAAGGGGTATCTTCATCCTGGTCACAGGTCGAAAACGTATATCAACGACGTGCCGATCTGATCCCCAACCTGGTAAGTACTGTTAAAGGCTATGCAGCCCACGAAAGCGAAACTTTGACCGCAGTTGTTGAGGCCAGGGCCAAAGCAACCTCTGTCACTGTCGATCCTACAAAATTAAATGCAGCTTCCATTCAGCAATTTCAACAGGCCCAGGGCGGCTTATCTTCTGCCTTATCCAGATTGATGGTTGTGGTAGAAAAATATCCTGATCTGAAAGCCAACGAAAATTTTCTGAACCTTCAGGCACAGTTAGAAGGCACTGAAAACAGAATAACCGTGGAACGCCAGAAATTCAACCAGGCTGCACAGGCCTTCAATACCTATATCCGGATGTTCCCTCAAAGCATGATTGCTTCTATGCGGAACTTCGAGAAAAAGGCTTACTTTGAGGCCGAAAAGGGCTCAGATAAAGCGCCCAAAGTCGATTTTTCTAAATGATTTTAATTCCGGTCATCAGATGAGCACCAACAAATTTCTCTCCAAAGAAGAGGAGCAACAGGTAGTTCAGGCTATCCAATCAGCCGAACACCAAACAAGCGGGGAGATTCGTGTGCACATTGAGTCTGTCTGCAAGGGCAATGTACTTGACAGGGCAGCCTGGCTTTTCAAGTCATTGAAAATGCATAAAACGGCGCAAAGGAACGGGGTGCTGATCTACCTCTCAACCAGCGACCGGAAATTTGCCATCATCGGGGATGCCGGTATCAACGCGGTAGTACCTGCCGGATTTTGGGACGACGTCAAAGAGTTAATGATAGGCAATTTCTCAAAAGGTGAAATGGTAGAGGGATTTGTTGCAGGAATCGGGAAAGTGGGAGAGAAGTTAAAAGCTTTTTTCCCTTACCAGGAAGATGATGTTGACGAGCTTTCTGACGAAATATCTTACGGAAAATAATCGATGAAAAATATACAACGCAGGCTAATAAGCCTTCAGCTTCTTCTGTTTTTTGCACTTCTTCTGGTCGGATTCGGTGTCAGGGCTGCCGACGAGTTTCCGGCGCGTCCGGAACCACCCCGTCTGGTCAACGATTTTACCGGGGTACTGTCTTCTTCTCAGGTTGCAGCATTGGAGAATAAACTGGATGCATTCAACCAACGAACCTCAACCCAGATTGCTATTGTGATAGTCAAAGATATTTTCGGGTACGACAAAGGGGATTACGCTTTTAAATTAGCAGAGAAGTGGGGTATCGGGCAGAAAGGGAAAAACAATGGGATTCTGATCTTAGTTAAACCCAAGACAGACAATGGCGAAACCGGCAAAGTATTTATTGCAGTCGGATATGGCCTTGAAGGTGCAGTCCCCGATATTACTGCCCGTAAGACCATTATCTCTGCCGAGATTTTGCCTAGTTTCAAGGCGAACGATTACTTCACCGGGCTCGATCGTGCTACTTCAGTCCTGATGTCGCTGACAGCAGGGGAGTTTACGGCCGATCAGTACGACAAGCAGGTTTCCAAACATTCAGGGCTTCCCGGGTTTGCAATACTGCTGATAATATTTATGGCATTTATGCTATTTAACCGCAACCGTTACCGCACGGTTGGAGCTAACGGCGGCGCGGGAAACCTGCTGGGTTCTATCTGGCTGATGAGTATGTTGGGTGGCCGTGGCGGCGGTGGCTCTTGGAACGATTTTTCAGGTGGCGGCGGCGGTTCCGGCTTCGGCGGCTTTGGCGGCGGCAGCTTCGGCGGTGGCGGCGCCGGAGGGGAATGGTAAAAGTGATCATGCTATTCGACACAGATAAACAGACTATCAGGGACTTGAATCTCTTCGAAGAGAGGGCAAACGTAAAATCCGTTTTTTCAGCCTATAATCGGACGGCTACGAAAGGGGGACGCGATATGCTTAACCGGTTATTTCGAACCCCTGTTTCAGATTTGGAATTTTTACAAAGTCGCAAAGCGGAGGTTAATTTCTTTTTCCAAAATAAATGCCTGTTAAAACTCAATTCCCGACACATCGATTTTATTGAGCATTATCTAACCAACGACCGGTTTCCTTTGCGTGGCAATTTTATTGATGCTGCCTACAACGGAATCATGAATAAACTTTCATCCGACGGCAATTATTGGATTATTTCGAATGGGATATTCTATACGATCCGGTTATTAATTGAAATGAAATCGTTTATGTCTGAAACCGAGGATTTTGTTGTGCCTGTGTCACTGGGAGAAGATATTAAACTGCTAAAAAGCTTTTTTGAGTTGTATGCTGTGAAAAATTGTTTGAATGACCCTCCCGGAGATATTAAAGATATGACTTTTCTCCAAATCAATAACCTTGACCAACTTTTGCGGGTAAGTAAAAAGGAGCTTTTCAGAGACTTGCTGAACATCGTTTATAAGATTGATGTACTCCAAACTTTAAGCGGGATAATGAAAAGTGATGGATATAGCTTACCAGAATATCAGCAGGGAGCACAACCTTCGTTTGAAGTTATTGAAGCCTTTAATCCAATTCTACCCAAACCGGTATCCAATAGTTTTACATTTGAACAGGACTCAACCATCTGTTTTGTTACCGGCCCGAATATGGCAGGGAAATCAACCTTTTTGAAAACGATGGGTCTAATGGTCTATCTAGCCCACTTAGGATTTCCGGTACCTGCAAAAAAATTGAAAACCACTGTTTTTGATGGCCTTTTTACAACGATCAATTTGGCCGATAATCTGAACTTGGGATATAGCCATTTCTATTCCGAAGTACATCGGGTGAAGGAGATTGCAGTAAAAATAAATGCCGAGAAGAATCTGTTTGTTATTTTCGATGAGTTGTTCAGAGGGACCAATGTTAAAGATGCCTTTGATGCCACTTTAATGATCATCTCCGCGTTGGCTAAAATAAGAGGGAATCTGTTCTTTATTTCGACCCATATTTTGGAAGCTGCGGAGGAACTTGAACATCAGGATTCGATTATTTTTAATTGCTTCGAATCTGAGTTGGTTGATCAGGTTCCGGTTTATGACTACAAATTGAAGAAGGGCGTATCGAAGGAACGAATCGGGATATTTATTATCAAGCAGGAGCATATCATAGAAATATTGGAGCAAATTGCTGAAAAGCAATCTAAGGCAGTTATCCCCTAAATGTCGCTGCTGTTAAGTTGTAGACTACACACTCGCTTGGGCTTTCCTCTCTTTTTTGTGGTTTTTTTGTTGTAAATTTATAGTAACGGGAATTCTTCTTAGCAAAATTGATGGATGGAATTCTCAAATATTACTATGCAACTACCTGTAATTCAGAGAAAAATTTACGAAGTTCGGGAGCGAAAGGTCATGCTTGATTTTGACCTGGCGGAACTTTACGAAGTTGAAACCCGTGCATTGAATCAGGCCGTCAGGCGAAATGCAGATATTTTCCCCGAAGACTTTGTGTTTCAACTTTCCTTGGCCGAATGGGAAATTATGTCATCACATTTTGTGATGACATACCCGGCTAAACGCCCAAAGACAGCTCTGCCACTGGCTTTTACAGAATATGGGGTAACTATGCTTGCCAACGTTTTAAAAAGTCAAAAGGCCAGGCAAACAAGTATTACCATAGTAAGGGCATTTATCGCGCTAAAGCAGTTCGCTGTAAATTACAGGGATATTTCAGAGCATCTCAGGGTCCTTGAGACCAAATACAACAAACAGTTTAAAGATGTATATGATGCGATTTATTTTCTGTTGCAGAAGGACAAACAGAAAATAGATCAAGGTCAGCGAAAAAGAATAGGGTTCAAATATGGTGATGAGACATAAAAAAAGCCCCTGTCAGGAGCTTTCTTTATGTTTTGCAAATATATCAATTCTCTTCTACTTGAGGAGTTGCAATATCTTTATCCACTAAAATCCTTCCGCAATATTCACAAACGATGATCTTCTTGCGGGAAGCGATATCCAATTGGCGTTGTGGCGGGATCTTGTTAAAGCAACCGCCGCAGGCATCACGCTGAACGGTCACGACAGACAGGCCGTTGCGTGCGTTTTTGCGGATTTTGTTGAAGGCAGTCAGCAAACGTTCTTCAATCATGCTTGAAATCTTCGCCGTTTTAGCTTTGAGTAAATCTTCCTCGACGGCTGTTTCTGCAGTGATCTCTTCCAACTCTTTTTTCTTGCGTACCAGATCGTCTTCGCGCTCTTTCAGCAACAAATTGGAAGCATCGAGCAATTCTCCTTTGGTTTTGGCATCAAGCGTATATTCCTTGATCCTTTTTTCAGCCAACTCAATCTCCAGGGTCTGGAACTCCATCTCTTTGGAAATTGAATCAAATTCACGGTTGTTGCGTACATTTTCCTGTTGTTCCTTGTACCGGTCGATCTTGGCCTTGGAATCTTTGATCTCCGTCTTTTTGTTGGTAATTGCCGTATTGAGGTTTTTGATCTCATCCTGCAAATTGGAAAGACGGGTCTTTAATCCGACGATCTCATCTTCCAGGTCCTGGACCTCCAGCGGCAGCTCCCCGCGCAGGGTGTTGATTTTATCGATTTCTGAAACAACAGTTTGTAGTTCGTAAAGCATTTTCAATTTGTCCTGAACTGAAACCTCTTTACCCTCGGTTGTTTTGTTTATTTCTAACGACATATCCTGAATATTATATTATAACTTAGCTCTCAAAAGTAAGAAACCGGGTTGGTTTTCACATCCGATAAACGGAGTGCAAATGTAGGGAATTTTTTTAAAACTATCTCTCTTAAAACCTCTTTCGTGAATTGTTCGCTCTCATAGTGGCCAATATCAGCCAGGACAATCCTTTTGTCGGCTTCAAAAAAATCGTGGTACTTGAAATCGGCCGAAATAAAGAGGCCCGCGCCTTCCGCGATAGCCTTGGGAACCAGGAAACTTCCCGAACCGCCGCACACCGCAATTTTCCTGAACTTCCTGTTAAGCAGTGACGTATGTTTGATTATTTTACAATCGAAAAGTTGTTTGAGCCGTGTTAGTAATTCGACCTCATCAACGGGATTGGCGAGTTCTCCTATCATGCCCGACCCGACAGTCGGCAGCTCATTTTCAATCGGCACCAGATCGTAGGCCACCTCTTCGTAAGGATGGGAGTTGGTCAGGGCCTCAATTACTTTGGCGGTCAGGTGGCGGGGCACAACAGTTTCCAGTCTGAATTCTTTTTCGGTGTGCAGTTCCCCTTTTGTCCCGACATAAGGCCGGCTCTCATCATTTCCCCTGAAAGTACCGTACCCGGAAGCGCTGTAGCTGCATTGGTCGTAGTTTCCTATTACCCCGGCTCCTGCCGAAAAAAGGGCTGTCCGCACATTTTCAATGTGATTCTCCGGCACGTAGGTGACCAGTTTTAGCAACTGGTTCTTCGCCGGGGCGAGGATCCTGCAGTTGGTAAGTCCAATTTTCCCGCAGATTTTAGAATTAACCCCACCTGTAATACTATCTAAATTGGTATGGGATGCGTAAATAGCAATGTCGTTTTTAATCGCTTTGATCAGGCACCTTTCCACTTCGTTGCTGCCGGTAATCCGCTTGATGCCTTTAAAGATGAGCGGGTGGTGACTGATAATCAGATCGCAGCCAAGTGCTATTGCTTCATTGACCACGGCTTCCGTTACATCGAGGGTGATCAGGGCAGAGGTAATATCCCGTGTTTTCTCGCCAACGAGCAAACCTGCATTGTCGTAAGCTTCCTGGTAAGGGATAGG
>JAMDDG010000200.1 GCA_023488865.1 Bacteroidota bacterium
AAGCAGGGTGCCGATCTTTTCCAAAAGCTTTATCGTATATTTATGGATACCGATTCTTCCCTGGTAGAAATCAATCCATTGGTAATCACTGAAGAGGGCAAACTTTTGGCCCTGGATGGCAAAATGAATTTTGACGACAATGCACTGTTCCGTCAAAGCGAAATTGAAGCATTGAATGAACCGACCGCAGATGAGTTGAAGGAAATTGATGCCAAAGAAAAGGGACTGACTTACATTCGGTTGGATGGTTCAATTGGTTGCATGGTAAATGGGGCAGGTCTGGCAATGGCGACCCTCGACCTGATCAAATATTTCGGCGGGGAACCTGCCAACTTCCTCGATATCGGTGGAAGTTCCAATCCCCAAAAGGTCATTGACGCCATGAACCTTATCCTATCAGATAAAAATGTAAAAGTTGTCATGATCAACATTTTTGGTGGAATTACCCGTTGTGATGACGTGGCAAGAGGTTTGATCAGCGCTTTAGATAAAATCAAAGTGGAGGTCCCGATTGTGGTACGACTTTCCGGGACCAACTCCAAAGAGGGGCTCGAAATCTTAAAACAGGCTAATTTGCCAATTGTTGAAACCATGAGCCAGGCAGCCCAGAAAGCCATTGAATTGAGTAAAAAAAATTAAGAATTACCTTATTTATTACATTATGAGCATTTTAGTCAATCAAAATACAAAATTATTGGTACAGGGTATTACAGGCAGGGATGGGAGTTTCCATGCCGGGAAAATGAAAGCATACGGAACAAATGTTGTAGCCGGCGTCTCACCAGGGAAAGGTGGTACCTCTGTCGATGGTATTCCGGTATTCAATACCGTTGAAGCAGCCGTTAAAGCAACAGGTGCCAATACCACCATTATCTTTGTACCTGCCCACTTGGCCGCTGATGCAATTCTGGAAGCCTCCGAAGCTGGCATCGAATTGGTCGTTGCCATCTCAGAAGGCGTGCCAACGCTGGATATGGTCAAAGTGATGCCATATCTGACCAAAAAAGGGACCAAACTGATCGGCCCAAATTGTCCGGGATTGATTTCTCCCGATGAAGCATTGGTTGGCATCCTGCCGGGAAACATCTTCCTGAAAGGGAATGTCGGGTTGATGAGCCGCAGTGGAACGCTGACTTATGAGATGGTTTATCAGCTAACCAGCAATGGTATTGGACAGAGCACTTGTGTAGGTATTGGCGGGGATCCGGTTGCCGGGCTCTATTACCTCGAACTCCTGCAGATGTTTCAGGATGATCCTGCCACAGAAGCTATCGTACTGATTGGTGAAATTGGTGGTGATGCAGAAGAACGCGCCGCTCAATATATTAAGGATCACGTTACTAAACCGGTTGTAGCATTTATAGCCGGTCAATCGGCCCCTCCGGGAAAAAGAATGGGCCATGCCGGTGCGATTATCTCCAGTGGAAGCGGTACGGCAGAAGAGAAAATCAAGGCTTTCGAACGGGTAGGCGTTAAAGTCGCCAAAATCCCGAGCGAGATTCCGGAACTGATTAAGCAAGCGTTGAAATGAGAATGAAAAATAAAAAAAGGGAGAAGAATTTCTCCCTTTTTTTATTTTTCATTCTCATTTCTTGCTGCTTTGAGAACATCGTTTACGGAACCATGGAGCAGAAGCAGCCTTTTGGCTTTGTCTTCACTATAACCCAACTCGCTCACAATCATGCGGGTACCTCTGTGTATCAATTTTTGATTGGTCAACTGCATGTTGACCATTTTATTCCCTTTGACCCGTCCCAGTTTGATCATCAATGAGGTGGTAATCATGTTCAATATCAATTTTTGGGATGTACCTGATTTCATCCGCGTGCTTCCGGTTACGAATTCAGGTCCGACTATTGCTTCAATGGCAATATCCACATTTTTAGCTAACATGCTGCCCGGATTGTTCACGATACAAGCAGTGAGAATCTTGTGCTTCCTGGCTTGTTTGACTGCACCTACCACATAGGGAGTACGTCCTGAGGCTGCTATCCCAACAACAGTATCCATCTCGTTTATCTCCAGTTTCTGTAACTCGTTCCAACCGATATCTTCGTCATCCTCAGCAGCTTCAACCGCTTTACGTATGGCTTTGTCGCCTCCAGCGATCAGACCGATGACCAAACCATTTCCTACCCCAAAAGTTGGCGGGATCTCAGAGGCGTCCAATATGCCTAACCTGCCACTTGTACCGGCACCTAAGTAGAAAAGTCGACCTCCCTTTTTCATTCTCAGAAAAACCTGTTCAACTAATTTTTCAATCTGAGGAATAACTGCACTTACAGCTGGCAATACCTTTTTATCCTCCTCATGAATATGCATAAGCAATTCTTTTACCGACATTTTCTCCAAATCGTGGTACAATGAATCTTTTTCGGTAATGCTTTCTATCGTCATTTTTTCTGCTTAAATGTTACTAACCTGATGATATTTAACCAGTCCTTCCATCGGTTCCTGCTGGATTGAGATACAGTTCATTTTGTAATTTGAGCATACCTCGTTCACGATCTCCCTAAAATAATAGGCAATAGATCCGACAAACCCGATGGGATATGATGTATAGTCGGGTATCCTGGTTACGTTTCGTTCAAAAAATTCAATCAGACTGTTATTGATAAGATTACGTGAATATTCGGCCGAAATTTCTTCTGACAGGAACGGGGCAAATGAGGCTAAAAAGTGGTTTGGTTTCTCCGTCCTGTAAACCCTTTGAAGAGCTTCATCCCTGGTAAGCCGGTATTTTTCATAAAATTTTTTCCTTAATATTTCCGGCATTACCTCTTTGAAGTAATCCCCAAGCAATTTTTTACCCAAAACTGCCCCGCTACCTTCGTCCCCGAGAATAAACCCAAGCGGTGAAATCCCGGTTACAACCTCTTTCCCATCGAAAAGGCAAACGTTGGATCCGGTCCCAAGAATGCAGGCAATCCCTTTTGAAGTACCAAAAATGGAACGCGAAGCCGCTAACACATCGCTGTAAAGTTCAATTTTCGCGTTAGGGTAAAGTTGATAAAGTGCAGCGCTTATAATACCGGCTTTCTCCTCATTGATAATACCGGATCCATAGAAAAAAATTTTTTCGACCTGAGGAGTAGTATAAGGCAATAAATCTTTGGAAAGCTCCTCGTAAATTGATTCAGTAGTACGAAAAAAAGGATTACATCCTGATGTGTAAAATGCACTTGCCATGCCTGATCTTCCGATCATTTTCCAGGCACATTTTGAGGAGCCGCTATCTGCAATTAATATCACGCTGTCAGTTTATTACAAAATATATTCAACACTTTTAGAGACAATGGAAACGGGATTCCTTTTATCTGGCAAAGATAAATATTTTGACAATATTTCAGGTATTATATAACATGTATTACCAATATTGTAATTTTCAATTTTTAAGCTATTTTTGATGTTCGCAAACACCTGATTCCACTTACTAAAACCCATTACTATGATTAGATTCTGCTGGATATGGATATTGTTTACCTGCTCCACTTTTTTCGCTAACGGAAATGAAGTGATCCGAATAAATCAGTTGGGTTATCTTCCTCAGGGAGTAAAAGTAGCTGTCTTTCTCAGCGACCAAACCTTGTTTTTAAAGAAATTCAAATTAGTCGAGAACCTAACCGGTCAGGTTATTTATGAGGGAGTCCCTTCTGTGGCAGACGCTTCCATCTGGGGACAAAAAAGCGCCTACCGTCTTGATTTTTCGTCTGTTGTGCGACCCGGAGGATACCATTTGGAAGCTGATCGCGCTACTTCTCCCTCTTTCGCCGTGTCATCCGGAATCTACAATGGGACGGCCGATTATATTCTGAAGTACATGCGACAACAACGTTGTGGCTTCAATCCCTTTCTTGATGATTCCTGTCATACCGCCGACGGTATTGTTGTCGACCACCCCACAAAATCAGGAAAATGGATTGATGTTGTAGGCGGCTGGCACGATGCCTCAGATTACCTCCAATATGCTCTCACTTCAGCCAATGCCGTTTATCAGATGCTTTTTGCCTACCGTGAAAATCCAACGGTTTACAAAGACAACTACAAAGCAAATGGGTTACCAGGCCCTAACGGGATTCCGGATATCCTGGACGAGGCCCGATGGGGATTAAACTGGTTACTCAAGATGAACCCCGCCAAAGATGAAATGTACTATCAGGTTGCAGACGATCGCGATCACCGTGGTTTCAGGATTCCAACCCTGGATACGGTGTCTTATGGATTAGGGAAGAAATTCAGGCCAGTTTATTTTGTAACCGGAAAACCGCAGGGTACAGGGACTCATCGAAACAGAACAACCGGCGTTGCCTCTACGGCAGCAAAGTTTAGCTCTTCTTTCGCCCTCGGGGCAGAAATATTCGGCAAATTTGATCCTGCACTTGCCGAAAAATTAAATAAAAAAGCAAGGGAAGCATGGGAATTTGCTTTGTCGGATCCGGGAGTATGCCAGACAGCCTGTGTGGTCTCCCCCTATTTTTACGAAGAAGAAAACTATGCTGACGATATGGAGCTGGCGGCTGCAACTCTTTACCAAACTTCTCATTTGGAAGAGGATCAAAAATCTGCCGGGAAATGGGGAGAACTGGAGCAGGTAACTCCCTGGATGGAACTCCACCGGGCACGGCATTACCAGTATTATCCCTTTGTCAATCTGGGCCATGCCCTACTGGCACAATCCAGCGATAGCCTCGTTTCAAAAAAATTTATCGCCTTTATGAAACAGGGATTAACCAGTCTGCAAAGATTCTCCGCCAACGACCCCTTCCCGATAGGGATTCCTTTTATCTGGTGTTCCAATAACCTGGTGGTCGCGGCTGCTACGCAGGCAAGATTGTACCGGCAAATCACAGGGGACCGCCAATTTGAACAACTCGAAGCGGCCCTTACCGACTGGCTCTTTGGCTGTAATCCCTGGGGGACCTCCATGATTTGCGGACTTCCGGCTACGGGTGATTATCCGGAAGATCCCCATTCGGCTATCACCTACTGGATGAAGCAGACAACCTACGGGGGGTTGGTGGATGGTCCGGTTTACCAGCAGATATACAAATCATTGCTGGGAATTTCCCTCCACAGGGCAGATAGCTATGCCCCTTACCAGGGAGGAATAGCCGTCTACCACGACGACAACGGCGACTATTCAACCAACGAACCCACCATGGATGGAACGGCCAGTTTAAGCTATCTGCTCTCCTCCCTTGAAGTTTCGGATTCTTCCCAAAACGGATCACCTGCCGGGATAACCTTCGACAAGCAGGGCGCTTTGGTAAGGAAAAATTTGGATAAAAAAAGGGTATTTCTGATTTTTTCAGCCCATGAATTTGGAGAAGGTGGTTTAACAATCGAAAAGTCTCTTAAAAAATTTGGCGCCAAAGGCTCCTTTTTCTTTACCGGGGATTTCTACAGAAACAAGCAAAATTCACAACTAATCAAGCAATTGATAGCTGATGGACACTATCTTGGGGCGCATTCAGACCGTCATCCCTTGTATGCCGACTGGGTCAAAAGAGACTCACTCCTGGTAAAAGAAGAAGATTTCGAAAAAGATTTGCGTTCCAATTACAAAGTGATGAAAACATTCGGTATTGAAGCCCAAAGCGCCCGTTACTTCCTTCCTCCCTATGAATGGTACAACAAGAGTGTCGTAACATGGGTAAGTCAGTTGGGACTAACAACTGTCAATTTCACACCAGGGATTCGTTCCAATGCTGACTATACCACTCCTGACATGCCTAATTACCGTTCTTCCGAACAAATTCTGAACGACTTAAAGCAATTTGAATCCAATGATCCAAATGGCTTAAACGGGGCTTTGATCCTGATCCATTTGGGAACGGCGCCTCAACGGACCGATAAATTCTATCATAAGTTGGATGAGTTGCTCGAATTCTTGACCAAGAAGGGTTATCTGGCTTGCAGGATAGACGATAACGCTTCGGGAAACTCCGTCACAAATCAGCATAAGCCAAACAAATTTTGATTAATTTTAGCCTATGGCCAGCATGATCAGAAATCTACTATTAATTGCAATTCTCCTGATAAATTTAACAGGATGCAAATTTCACCCCAGCCATAAGGGATACGCTTACGCTGAGGAACTGCTCGCAAAAGGAGAGTTAACCGAAGCGACGGAGGTGGCAAATGAAGTTTTAGGCTCTTACAACCTCTCCCCAAACGAGAAGGCTAAACTTGATTCCGTTTTGGAAATGTGTTCCCGGATCAAAAAAGATTTTACCCTTTCTGACAGTGATGTTTTGCAAAAATTGGTAATATATAACCCCGAGATTAACTTAGACAAACTTTACCTGCTGGAAAAGGGACACAAGATTGATGCACGCGTTCTGGATGGAGAAAAAAAATATTTTAAAAACTGTGTCAGTAATTTGTTCAGATTAGATTCATCCTATGCCGGATTGAAATCAAAGAAAGAGGGAATTGTTGTTGATTCATTCGCTATTTTCAAGTTATCCAACACAGCAGCGGTTGTTCAGCAAACAGAGAAATCCGGTCAGCCGGTGAATCCGGTCAGGATGAAACTGACTTATACCATCCGGGTTCACGCCGATGCCGTTCCTGCCGGAGATACGATTCGCTGCTGGATGCCCTACCCCAGGGAAAACAATCCCAGACAACGGGACATACAATTATTAAAAACTGACCCTGCCTTCCATCAGGTATCTCCTACATCCGATTTACAACGGTCTGTCTATTTGGAGAAAATAGCGGTCGCGAATCAACCCACTCTTTTCCGGACCGAAATCGAATTTACTTCATTTGCCCAATCCTTTCAGTTTACACCAAAGATGATCAGGCCCTATCAAAAAACCAGTGACTTTTACAAAGAATTTACGGCCGAAAGATCTCCTCAAATTATTTTTAACAAGAAAGTCAAATCACTGGCAAAAAGTATTTTACAAAATGAAACTAATCCACTGCTTCAGGTAAGAAAAATATATCAATGGATCAATGATTCGGTTACTTGGGCCAGTGCACTGGAGTACAGCATTATGCCGGATATTCCGGGTTTTGTCATGGAAAACAGGCATGGGGATTGTGGCATGCAAACGCTTTTGTTTATGACCCTGGCCCGCTCAGCCGGAATCCCGGTCAAGTGGCAAAGCGGTTGGATGCTTCACCCGGGTGAAGTCAACCTTCATGACTGGTGCGAAGTGTGGTACGAAGGATTTGGCTGGGTACCCCTTGATCAATCTTTCGGATTACAAAACAGCCCTGATCCAAAAGTCCGGAATTTCTACTGCACCGGTATTGATGCTTACCGGCTGATTGTCAATGATGATTATGGACGACCTCTTTCCCCTGCAAAAAAATATTTCAGAAGCGAACCTTACGATTTCCAAAGAGGGGAAGTGGAATGGAGTGGTGGAAATCTTTATTTCGACAAATGGTCGTGGCACATGGATGTTGCTTACGAATGACCGGAAGAATGAAGAGAGAAACGGTGAAACGGAGAGAGGTGACGAGGAGACTGGGCGAGTGCGACTCCGATGTTTAGCCGCGTAGCGGCGACAGATTTTGTAACCCGGGTTAGAGCGCAGCGCACCCCTATGGAATAAGCTACCCGCCAGCCATCGTCTGCGGTAGCATTCAGGAAGAAAGGATAATATTATTTCAGTTATAATAGAAAAAACAATAAATATCAAACTACTAAAACATTTTACCTCGTGAAAAGGATGAAGTACTTATTTGTGTGTTTTATGTTGATCGGATTGACCGTTTCTTTGAAGGCAAAAGAGTATCCCAAACGTGAGATGAGGGCGGCCTGGATTGCCACCGTCGAAAATATTGACTGGCCTTCGACTTCACATTTAACCACAGATGAACAGAAAGCAGAGATGATTGCTTTACTCGACTCGGTGAAAGCATACAACATGAATGCTGTTGTTTTTCAGATCAGGCCTGACGCCGACGCACTTTATGCATCCGATCTGGAACCATGGTCTGAATGGCTCACCGGCAAACAGGGCCAAGCGCCAGATCCTTATTACGACCCGCTCCAATTTACCATCGATGAGTGCCGCAAGCGTGGTCTTGATATTCATCTCTGGCTCAATCCTTACCGTGCCATTCAGAATGTCAACAAAACAAACGCGGCCCCCAACCATGTTGCCAATACCCATCCGGAGTGGATGCTGACCTATGGAACAAAAAAATATTTCGATCCGGGTATCCCGGCCGTACGTAACCACGTGGCACGTGTGGTGAGCGATCTGGTAAGAAGATACGATATCGATGCCATCCATTTTGATGACTATTTCTATCCTTATAAAATTGCCGGGATTGAATTTCCGGACGATAATTCGTTCAAAAAATATCACGGAAATTTTGGTCCCCAGGATAAAGAAAACTGGCGCCGCAACAACGTAGACCTGATTATCCGGCAGCTTCACGATAGTATCAAATCGATCAAACCGACGGTTGAATTCGGAATCTCCCCTTTTGGTGTCTGGAGGAACAAAAAAAATGATCCAAACGGCTCTGAAACCCGCGCCGGGGTCTCCAACTATGATGATTTGTATGCCGATATCCTCAAATGGCAAAAAGAGAAGTGGATCGATTACGTTACACCCCAATTGTACTGGTACGTTGGTAAAGAGGTGGCCGATTATGCCATTTTAGCCAAATGGTGGGCCGAACACAGCTATGGTTGCAATATTTACATTGGCCAGGCGCTTTACCTGATTGATCCGGCATCACGGGACCAGGCTTGGAGAAGTTCTGATGAAATTATTCAGCAACTCGCGTTGAACCATTCCATTCCTGGCATCAAAGGAAGTATGTATTTCAGCGCCAAATTCCTTAAAAAGAATCCTTTGTCGGTAAAAGAAAAACTATTGAACGGTCCCTATCGATACCCATCCCTGACCCCGGTCAATCCGGGAATAAAACCCGTGATTCCTTCGCAGCCTGTTGACGCAATCGTTCAAAAGGAGGGAAAAAACATCGTGCTTTCCTGGCAAAAGCAACAAAACAACAGCATGTTCGTTGTTTATCGGTTTAAACTGCTACAGAGAAAAAGGATTGACCGTCCTGACAAGATCATCTATGTTACTTCCTATCAAAAGCTTCTCTTAAATGCAGCTAAAGGATACAATCCAGCCCATTACCGGTATGTAGTCACTGCCTTGAGCCCTACTCATGCAGAAAGCGAACCGGTGAAATTCAAAAAGTGGTAATCAAATGTCGAAGCAAACTTCAAACAGCCAACGGTACCTCGCATTGGATGTACTTCGGGGCATGACGGTTGCACTAATGATCATGGGGGTGCTTCAGCGCATTGCCCTGGCATACGGTTTTTCGGCCCTGATTGTTTTAGCTGTTGGCAGCTGGATGCTGGGATATGTTTTGTACAAAAAGAAAATATTCATCAAAGTATAAATTTGGATTATGAGGAAAAAATTTCGATTGATTGGATTGAAAAGAATCAAAACTACATTTGTTATAAAATATACCATCTTACTGCTGATTTTCCTTTTGACTTCGCAAGTTTCACTGGCTGATAAGACCCAGAGATTGTACAAAAAGGCAAATGAAGCGTCCAAACAGTTTGCGATTAGAGCTTCAGCCGGCCGGCCGTATAAATTCAAGATTGACACGCTCAAAATGGATCCCAAAGGGACGCAACTGAAGCTGGAGATGTCCTCCACCTTTGCAGATCTTCCTTTCCGGCCTGAAAATGTGCATCAGTTCTATGCTGATTACAAACAACTTCTCGGTAGAAAATTCAGGAAAAGCAGTTTATCCATCAGTACAACAGGAAAAGAGATCAGGGAATTGATCCCCAATTTCTACCGCGATGGTTCCGTTCAAATTGACAAATCCAGGTTATCTGTCCCGAAAGAGCGGCCTGCCCAAATTGTCGTCAACCAGACTAAAAATGCACATTCCCCGGAAGGTTTGGAGGGGCGTGGCATCGCGCTGTGGCAGAGCCATGGCTGGTATTACGAAAATACCCTTGATCGCTGGGAATGGCAAAGGGCGCGAGACTTTCTAACCGTGGAGGATATTTGGACACTCAGTTTCGTGGTGCCATACCTGACCCCGATGCTCGAAAATGCCGGCGCTACGGTGTGGCTCCCGCGCGAACGCGACCTGGGATCCAAAGAGGTAATTGTGGATGCCGAAAAATCATCTCCGGGTTCAGAATACCACGAAGAGGGTGCGTGGCAACGCACTGCGCAACCTGGCTTTGCCCTGAAATACCCCTTTCTGTTTGATGGCGAGAATCCCTTCCAGTTTGGACATGCTCAAACCATAACCACCAAAGCGCAGGCCGATGCATTCGTTAAATATGTCCCGGATATCCCGGAAACCCGCGAGTATGCCGTTTATGTTTCGTATGCCGCAGACGATCAAAATATTACCGACGCGCACTATACGGTGCACCACGCCGGAGGAAAGACAGAACTGGCTGTAAATCAATCCATCGGTGGCGGCACCTGGATCTATCTCGGCACTTTTAAGTTTGAAAAAGGAAAACATCCGGAAAACGGCAGGATCGAGCTAAACAATGCCTCTTCTGAACCCGGAAAGAAAGTTTCGGCCGATGCGATCCGCTTAGGCGGGGGAATGGGCAATATCGTGCGTGGCAAGGCAGAACAGATGAAAAATTTGTTTGCTTTGCGGGAAAAAGAGGGATGGAAAATTGATTCAGCCGCATGGATTCCTTTTTCAAGCCAACGTCCCAGATACCAGGAGGCAGCCCGTTATTTCTTGCAATATGCAGGATTCCCGGACTCGCTGGTTTACAACCTGAACCGCACCAAAGTAGACTATGCCAACCGTGGCTCGGATGCTGCTGCATTTGCCCTCCGCGAAAGCAGTATGGAGGATTACAAAGATGATTACATGTGCCGCGGCGAGTGGGTCAATTACCTGATGGGCGCCCCCAACGGCCCGACCAAGGCACCCAACGTAAAAGGAATGGGCGTTCCCATGGATATGGCGATGGCTTTTCACACCGATGCCGGGACAACAAAGGATAGTTCTATCATTGGTTCTTTGGTCATTTTTGAAACTTCTTTCGAAAAAAAGACCTTTCCCAACGGGCAATCCAAATGGGCCAGCCGCGACCTGGCCGATCTGGTCCAGACCCAGGTAGTGAATGATCTTCGGATCCTGCACAAAGCCGACTGGACCCGACGGGGGATGTGGAATAAAAGTTATTTTGAAGCATCCAGGCCAAAAGTACCCACCGTTTTATCGGAGCTACTCTCCCACCAGAATTTTGCAGACATGTGTATTGCGCAGGACCCGCGATTTAAATTCAATGTCTGCCGGGCTTTCTACA
>JAMDDG010000213.1 GCA_023488865.1 Bacteroidota bacterium
GGGCACAGCAAATGCTCAATTTAAGAGTATGTTATAAAAGCGGATACAACAGAAAGCTACATGAACTAATAACACATTACCAAAATGTTGCCTAATTTATGTCAAAAGGGAATTTTGTCGTACACCCCAACTCTTTTTGTTCCCTAATTTTGGACCCAATATACTTTCCTAATGCCTTCATTCCGACATTTTATGCGGGATGGATGGGACTGTCTAAATGTACAAATTTCTCATCATATGGTCACAGTAAAATTTCAGCTGTTTTGCGTGCCTTTAATTTGAAAGCCGGCTTGTGTGTTTGCAAATTTGCATCCATGTGGTCTGGAGTTGAAAATGTACTATTCCCTTTGCTCACAGCTTTGTGAATAGAATGGTTAGAATTCTCGGCAAATTTTTTCTGTCATTGTCATCAAAATATTCTTTCAGGGTTGTGATTTCGAAACCATATTTTTTCCCTGCATTTGTAAAATCTGAAATGTTGTGATTACATTCCCGGAAAGTGTAAAAACCAAAGAAAAGTATAAAAAAGGAATAATTTGCAAATAGGGCCGCTAATTTTTGTTATTGGCCTAAAGATGAACACCTTCAATATTGGGTAGGAAATGGGAAACTGGTTAGAAGTCAAAGCGTAACCCGGCAATTGGGACCAACCCAATTAGTCGTTTATCCGTTTCAACAACAACCCCTTTTGCATAACTGAAATTCCGTTTGTAAACATTGTGCCTGTTTAAGACATTCTGGATATCCAGGGAAAAGTTAAAAGCCGAATTTTTTCTGTTGATCCTGTAATTTACCCCTGCATCCATCCGATCAAAAAAAGGCAGATGTTTGCTAAAAACCTGCTGAACATCATATACCACGTACTTCTTTTTTAAGCTTTGCGCCTTATCCGGCGGCGTAAACCGATAACCTCCCCTGGCGATGTTTCTAAGGTTAAATCCCAGGATGTTCTGCTTATATTTTCCTACTTTGAACTCTTTCCCACATAAGAAGTTGAAAACAAAGTTTGAATTATAATAGGTTGAATACCAATAAGTATTTGAAGCCCTGTATTTCGAATCGAAAAGGGAAATAGTCGCCAATACATAATAATTGTGGGTGAAGGATTTGTCCATAGTAAGCTCAATCCCTGTATTATCCGATATTCCGTTGTTGTTCAGATCAATGTCCGGCAAACCGTCCGAGATATTCACCATGGAAAATGTATTGTTACTGTATTCACTAACAGGCACATCATACAGGTGTTGGTAATATCCTTCGAACGATACTTTTAAATCATTGGAAAACGATTTCCGGTATCCTGCCACAAGGTGAAAGGCCTTGGTTGTTTCCAAATCACCATTCATGATTCTACGGCCAGTGTTCCCGGTTTTAACCCTGAAAAAATAGATCGGTATTGGCTCCAGTTTTGAATAAAGTCCCGCTCCAAAATTTAGAGACTGGTTTCCCGGTAGGTTGATGTTCATCCCCAGTCGGGGTTCGAAGGTCAGCTCTTTGTTGATGCCGG
The DNA here is from genome assembly GCA_023488865.1 of Bacteroidota bacterium. Taxonomy (GTDB): domain Bacteria; phylum Bacteroidota; class Bacteroidia; order Bacteroidales; family Prolixibacteraceae; genus CAINVV01. The sequence continues at coordinate 1,508 of JAMDDG010000213.1, forward strand.
TATAAGTTGAATGCAGGGAAGGTATTAACTCAAAATAATCGCCGGGTTTGTATTTCCATTGGAAATAGGCCTGGGTATAATAAGTTTGGGACCTTTGATCGACCAAAGTATCCATTACCTGGGCGGATTTACGCCTGATGCTAAACATATCCGCAAAAGTGCGGTGATATTCCAGCCCAAATCTATACGAATTTTTTGCATTCACTTTCCTGTTAAGCATCATGGTGGCCCTCAAAACCGGGGAGACAAACCAATCCTGCTTATTAAGGACGTGCACAAAATTTGTATCAACGATCCCTTCATGCCAGTTTTCGCTTGATCTTGTTAATCCAACAATTGTGCGGATGTATGTTTTACCGTCGTTGAAGTTTTTCAGGTGTTTGATACCAAAAACGGAGAGCCCGTCCTCTTCCAAAAACTCGTCGTTGTTGATGCCATCGCGGATATCGGTTTTATTTTGTGATGCATCGTTCCCTGTTTTGCTTTTGCCGCCTATCGAGAAGAACTCCAGGTCGCCCATTTTCTTACCATGAAAATTCATCTTAAAAGCCCAGTCCACGGAACTTGGGATAATACTCAGATCCTGAATGCTGATGATTCCATATCTTTTTAAAATATCGAAGTTGGCATACCTGATATTGAAAAGAAAAGAGTTGTCAGTCGACTTCCCGATAGGCCCTTCAGCCGCCGCCTCAGCACCGACAACACTTAGCTGCAAGCCAAACTCATGCTTGCCGGTGTTTCCTTTCCGAAGCCTCAAATCCATCACTCCGGATAAGGCATTTCCAAATTCCGCGGGGAAAGCGCCGGTATAAAAATCAAAATCTGCTAGCACATTGGTGGAGATCATGGAATATGCCCCACCGTTGTTTCCGACTCCGCTCGACAAATGGTTGGGATTGGGAATTTCAAGTCCTTCGAGCCGCCACAACAATCCTCGGGGAGAGTTCCCCCTCACTACAATTTCGTTACTTTCGTCACTGTTACCACTGGTTACCCCGGCAAAATTGGCCACCATCCGCAAAGGGTCATAATAGCCCCCGGCAAATCGCGAAGCATCCTGGCTTTGCAACGTTTTTACGCTTGAGCCACTGTAAGGGGTAAGCCAGGAACGTGAACCGGCTGAGACCTGTACTTCCTGGGTTTCGTAAATTTTTGCGTCTAAAAAAAGCTCCAGCATCACCTCTTTTCCGGTTCCCACCTGAATATTTTGCACCGTTTTGGGCGCATACCCCAGACAGGAAACCAAAAGCTCCCATCTACCGGATGGTATCTTTATTTTGAAATTTCCCTCCGCATCGGAAAAGGCCGTAAATTGGTTTTTTTGATTGGTGAAAGTAAGAGTGACTCCTTCAATGGGTTGACGTGATTCCTGGTCACGAAGTATTCCTTTCACATTTTGGAGATAAATCTGCGCGTGCAAGGTGTGCGTGACTATTACCACAAAATAAAACAGACAAAGAGACTGCAAATAGAGTCTTCCCTGCCTGTATAATTTTGAGGTAAACATAGGAGCTACTCAAGGTAGGTATATCCGTATAAGCCTGACCGATAATTGGATAAAAATTCTTTCCCTTCTTCGGCCGAAATAATTCCGGATTTAACGGAAGAGGTTACCCAGGTTTCAACGGTGCGCACCAGTTTTTTAGGACTGTACTGGACATACTCCAAAACTTCGGCAACGGTTTCGCCATCAATAACCTGATCGATGTTGTACCCTTTTTCGTCAACAGATATGTGGACCGCATTGGTATCCCCGAAGAGGTTGTGAAGGTCGCCCAAAATCTCCTGGTAAGCCCCGACAAGGAATACGCCGAGATAGTAGGGTTCTTTGGGTTTCAGTGAATGTACGGGCAAGTTATAGGATTGGTTGCGTGCCGAGATAAAATTTTCGATCTTACCATCCGAATCACAGGTGATATCCTGAATAGTTGCCGTTCTGTCCGGCTTCTCGTCCAGCCGGTTTAAAGGGATGATCGGGAAAATCTGATCGATCGCCCAGGAATCGGGGAGTGACTGGAAAAGGGAGAAATTACAGAAATATTTATCTGACAATAATTTAGGCAACGTGACAAACTCTTCGGGTACATGTTTCATCCCGGCGATCATTTGGGTAGTCTCTTGTGCAATAGACCAGAACAACCGCTCAATTTTGGCCCGGGTGGAGATATCCAGCAATCCCAAGCTGAAACGATCCAAAGCTTCTTCCCTGATTTGCTGGGCATCGTGCCAGGTTTCCAACATCCGGGGTTGATTCAGGGTATCCCACAGGGAATAAAGCTCTTGCAGCAATTCGTGATCATCAGTGCTCACCACCTCTTCCTCGTCCCATCGCTGGAGGGAAGTTGATTCCAATACTTCGAATACCAGTACCGAATGGTGGGCGGTCAATGAACGTCCTGATTCTGAAATAATATTGGGATGTGGAAGCCCGTTTTTTTCACTGACATCAACCAAAGTTGAAACGACATCGTTGACATACTCCTGGATACTGTAGTTTACGCTGCTTTCGCTGGAGGATCTGGTGCCGTCGTAATCAACGCCCAATCCGCCGCCAATATCCACATAATCGATAGAGAAACCGTTTTTGTGCATCTGAACGTAAAACTGTGATGCTTCGCGCATGGCCAGCTTGATGCGGCGTATTTTGTTCACCTGACTTCCGATGTGAAAATGAATCAGGTGCAAACAATCTTTCATCTTGTTTTTGTCTAAATAATCAAGCGCTTCCAGAAGTTCGCTTGAAGTAAGCCCAAACTTACTGCCATCGCCGCCTGAATCTTCCCATTTCCCGCTTCCGGTACTGGATAGTTTGATGCGAATGCCCAGATTGGGTTTGATCTTAAACTGCTTGGCTATTTTAACGATCAGTTTCATCTCGCTCAGTTTCTCAATGACTAAGTAGATCCGGCGTCCCATTTTCTGGGCTAACAATGCCAGTTCGATGTAATCTTCGTCCTTGTATCCGTTGCAGATGATCAGGGAGTCGTTGTCGGTATTGATGGCGATCACGGCGTGAAGCTCGGGTTTGGAACCGGCCTCCAATCCGATGTTGAATTTTTTCCCGTGGGTAACGATCTCTTCAACGACAGGCCTCATCTGGTTGACCTTGATCGGATAGATGATATAATTTTGGGCATTGTAACCATATTCTTCGGCGGCAATTTTAAAACAGCTCGCCATTTTTTCGATCCTGCTATCCAGGATATCCGGGAAACGAAGTAAAACGGGGGTTGAAACATCCCTCAGCTGCAACTCTTCGACCAACTCCATGAGATCGATCTGGACACTATCCTTACGGGGGGTAACCACTACATGTCCTTTCTCGTTAATGGAGAAATAATTGATACCCCAACCGTTGATGCTGTACAACTCAGCAGAATCCTCGACACGCCATTTTCTCATTTCAATAACTTCTTTTTCGTGTTATAATTAAGTATGGGGTGACCCTGAATGATCAGATCCGTTCACCGGATTACTCCCATTTTCGGGGCAAAGGTACAAAATATGTTTTTTTATTGGGCATTAAATATCAAGACGCTACAGGGTAGTTATCGACCCCTTCAGGCAAACTGATCGACTCATAAGCCTGATTCCTAAGTTGGGGTATGAATCCGGCATCGGCAATGCATTTTTGCATCTGAAAAGCATCCATCGAAAAGGAGGCGCCGGCCGCTGAGACCACATTTTCTTCGATCATAATGGAGCCCAGATCGTTGGCCCCGGCATGCAAGGCAAGTTGACCGGTTTCCTTGCCAACTGTCAGCCAGGAGGCCTGGATATTTTCAAAATTGTTTAGCATGATCCTGCTTAAAGCGATCATCCTGATGTAATCGATGGGAAGTATGGATTTAAACTTTTGGCTCTTGCCCAATAAAGTTCCTTCCGACATAAACGGCCAGGGGATAAATGCTTTAAAGCCAGGACTCCCGGCAGGTTTTTGTGCCTGAAGCTCCCTCAACCGAACCAGGTGTTCCATCCTTTCCAACGGGGTTTCAATGTGGCCGAACATCATCGTTGCAGAGGTCAGCATGTGCAGTTGATGAGCCTCCTTCATCACGTCGAGCCATTCCTGCGCGGAAGCTTTTCCAGGGGAGATCTCCTTCCTGACGCGGTCGCACAAGATTTCGGCTCCCGCACCCGGCAGACTGTCCAGTCCTGATTCCATCAGTTTTTCAAGGACTTCCCGGTAGGTCATCCGCTCTTTTCGGGCAATGTGTACCACTTCGGGCGGACCGAGCGCATGTAATTTTACGTTGGGGTACTTCTGTTTGAGTTCTCTGAACAGATCTGTATAAAATTTCAGCCCGTAGCGCGGGTGCATCCCCCCTTGCAAAAGCAACTGATTACCGCCTAATTGGATCATCTGGTCGATCTTCTGGTGGTACTCCTCCATGGTGGTGGTATAGGTTCCTTCGCCATTTATTTTTCGGTGAAAATTGCAGAAGGTGCAGCCCGATATGCAGATATTGGTAATATTTACATTCCGGTCGATCATCCAGGTTACCACTTTACCCGGATGGTGAATTTGGCGTAAAGCATCGGCCACAAACATTAATTCGGAAGTGGAAGCATCAGTATATAGCTTAAGTCCTTCAAGCGAAGACAATGGTTCAAGGCGGATGGCCCTTTGAAACAGCGCGTCAGACATGCGATCTAAATAGTTGAATTTGTAAACGGATCATTATTCTATCCTAAGTAGTAGCTGAATGATTTACAATTAAATAGCAATTTTTCATTTTCCGCTACTTATATCGGGTAAAGGTAGTAATTTTGAGGCAAAGTCATTTTAGTGGTTCATAATTGGAAAACCACCTTTTTAAATCGCTTGACCCTATGAAAACCAATAAGACCATAAATGTAAAAGGAACAGATGTAATTCTCTTCAGGCAGGAAAAAGAGGATTTTATTAGTCTTACAGATATTGCCAGGTATCGTGATGCCGAAAGGAGCGATTATATATTACAAAACTGGATGCGACTTCGAAGTACAATAGAGTTTATTGGACTTTGGGAACAATTCAACAATCCCGGTTTTAATTCCATCGAATTCGATGGAATTAAAAGAATGGCAGGATCCAACAGTTTCTCTCTTACTCCCAAAAGATGGATTGAATTAACAAATGCAAAAGGAATCATATCTAAAACAGGAAGGTATGGCGGCACTTTTGCCCATAAGGATATTGCTTTCGAGTTTGCTACTTGGTTGAGCGCAGAGTTCAAATTTTACTTGATCAGGGAATTTCAACGCTTAAAAGAAGATGAAAACGACCGCCTGACTTTGGACTGGAACCTTCAGCGAACGATAGCAAAAGTCAACTACCATATTCAAACAGATGCCATTAAAGAAAATTTGATTCCTGCAGAACTGAGCAAAACTCAAATTTCTTTTGTTTACGCCAACGAAGCGGATCTGCTGAATATGGCATTATTTGGAAAAACAGCTATGCAGTGGCGAAGCGAAAATCCCAACTCAACAGGAAATATTCGGGACATGGCAACAATTGAACAGCTTGTGGTGCTTTCAAATTTGGAAAGCATCAATGCGGTTCTAATTCACCAGGGATTACCACAAAGTGAACGACTAACCCAATTAAACCGCATTGCTATAACACAAATGAAATCGCTATTGGGAAATAAGAACCTAAAGCAACTGGAATCGTGATATAAAATTACATAGAAACAATAGCGCAAAAACATTCATATGATCTTAAAGAAAAACACATCAGACACCCTTCACCCAAACCGCATCTTTCTGTTGAAAGATAGTTCAGAACTGTCCCAATTGCCGGTCAGCGATGAAGAGCGCACTTATATTCAGAACAAACTGAACAATGAGCAACGTTTGATTGAGATCAACCGTTTTACCAGCAAGCTATTGGTTGTAAGCATCTCCACACCCAAAGATGAATACGCTGCATTGGAAGCCTTGAGAAGGCAAGGCAATAGCGTAGCCCAATGGGCCAAAGAGGAGAAAATCAAATCGATAGAGGTAAACTCTTTGACGGAAAGCGCGGCCATTACCCTCGCATTCGCGGAAGGCGTAGTGCTTGGAAGCTATCAGTTCACCAAATACAACTCGAAAGCTGAAAAAATAAAGACCACGCTCGAAGAAATCAGTTTTAACGGAGATCTGCTTTCCGACAAACAATTGGAAGAACTATTCGTCATTACCGATGCAGTCTGTAAGGCCCGTGACCTAATTAACGAACCGGTCATCAGCCTGAATGCGGAAAAGCTAAGCTCGGTTTTCCAACAGATGGGCAATGAGGTTGGTATCCGCACGGAGATTCTTGGTAAAGAACAGATTGAAGCGCTCGGGATGGGCGGATTGCTGGCTGTAAACAAGGGGAGCCTCGACCCGCCAACTTTTTCAATTCTGGAATGGAAGCCGGAACAGGCAATCAACAAGCAACCTATTGTACTCGTTGGAAAAGGGATTGTGTTTGACACCGGCGGACTGAGCCTGAAGCCGACTGCCAAATCGATGGACTACATGAAATGCGATATGGCCGGTGCAGCAGCGGTGGCAGCCGCCATTTATGTGGCAGCCAGGAATCGGCTGCCGCTTCACTTGGTTGCCCTGGTCCCGGCTACGGACAACCGGCCGGGGGGTAACGCCATCACTCCGGGGGATGTTATCACCATTTCGAACGGGGCAACCGTTGAGGTGCTGAATACAGATGCCGAGGGGAGGCTCATCCTGGCGGATGCTTTATCTTACGCCAAAAAATACGGACCGATGCTGGTCATCGATCTGGCAACACTGACAGGATCTGCTGCCATGACACTTGGAAACCACGGCATTGTTGCCATGAGAAGCCAATGCGGGGAGCTGTTCGAGTTGCTTAAAAATGCCGGCGACCGGGTTTACGAACGTTTGGTTGAACTGCCGCTCTGGGAAGAATACGATGAGATGATCAAGTCGAACATCGCCGACATGAAAAACATTGGAGGCGGAGAAGCCGGGGCCATCTCTGCCGGCAAATTTTTACAAAGATTTGCGGATTATCCGTGGATTCACCTCGATATTGCCGGTCCCGCCTTCCTGCACACGACGGCGGACCATTATAGAACGGTAGGCGGAACAGCAACGGGAGTAAGGCTTTTGATCGATTTTTTCAATCTTTTGGTTCAGGGAATGGGTTCAGGTTCGATTTTGAAAGAACGCCCCCCGATTGTCTGAATAAAAGTTTAAATTTGACAAATTAATGAGCGTGAAATTGACGTTCAAACCAAAAAAAGCATTTTATGGAACAACATAAATTGAGAGTTGGGATCACACATGGGGATATCAATGGCATAGGATACGAAGTGATAATCAAAACTTTATCAGATAGCAGGCTATTAGAGTTTTGTACGCCGATTGTTTACGGCTCTCCAAAGGTTGCCGCTTATCACCGGAAGGCCCTTGATGTAGAACTGTTCAGTTTCAACCAGATCAATCATGCCCGTGAAGCCAATTCCAAAAGGGTCAACATCATCAATTGTGTGGACGAAGAAATTAGGGTTGAATTGGGGAAATCAACACCCGAGGCGGGCGAAGCTGCGTTGCTTTCACTTCAGGCTGCAGTTAAAGATTTGAAATCCGGCGACATCGATGTGGTGGTAACGGCTCCCATTAACAAGGAGAACATTCAATCAGATCAGTTCAAATTTCCGGGTCACACCGAATTTTTTGCCAGTGAGTTCGCTGTAAAGAACTACATGATGCTGATGGTCAGCGATCAGCTGAAAGTCGGTGTGGTAACCGGGCATATTCCGGTCCAGCAGGTTCCCCAATCTCTGACCAAAGAGAAAATTTTGTCCAATATCCGGATCTTGCACAAGACGCTTCTGGAGGATTTCTCCATTCATAAGCCCCGGATTGCTGTGCTGGGCCTAAACCCTCATGCCGGCGACCACGGTGTAATTGGGTTGGAAGACCGGGATATCATTTTTCCTGCCATCAAACAGGCCAACGAAGAAGGAATTATCGCCATGGGCCCTTTTGCGGCCGATGGGTTTTTCGGTGCGGGCGATTACCAAAAATTTGATGCCATTCTGGCCATGTACCACGATCAGGGTTTGATACCGTTCAAAGTATTGGCATTTGAATCGGGGGTTAACTTTACCGCAGGATTGCCTATTATCCGGACATCCCCGGGACATGGTACAGCTTATGATATTGCCGGAACAGGCGCCGCTTCGGAAGATTCATTCAGAAATGCGATCTACCTTGCCATTGATGTTTTTGAATCAAGAAAACTATTCAAGGAACTTTCCAAAAATCCGTTGAAACACCACGAAATTGACCGAACCGGCGGAGAATAACTTTTCTCAAATATAACTTCTTATGTTTGAATACATTAAAGGATCTGTCATCAATTTATCACCAGCCGGTTTAGTTATTGAAACAGGTGATATCGGCTATTTTGTCCACATTTCACTGACGACCTACACCCAGCTTCACGGTAGTGACAAAGCAAAATTATTTCTTCATCAGGTCATCCGTGAAGATGCGCATATCCTTTACGGTTTCTTCGAACAGGCAGAGCGGGAGCTTTTCAGAATGCTGATCTCCGTGAACGGGATCGGCGCCAACACGGCTATCATGATGCTCTCTTCACACAAACCGGAGGAGCTTCAGAATGCAATTTTAGGCGAAAATGTTGGTTTGTTGAAGAATATAAAAGGGATTGGGATAAAAACAGCCCAAAGGGTGATCATCGACCTGAAAGATAAAATCGGCAAAACAGCAGCAGGCGATCTTACCTTCCGTTCGAATGAAAACCCAGTCCGTTCGGAAGCAGTTGCGGCATTGGAAATGCTGGGATTTAACAAAAAAGCTGTCGAAAAACTGGTAGACCAGATACTGACCGAACAACCGGCAATGACTGTTGAAAACCTGATCAAGCTGGCATTAAAGAGTTTTTGACCAAATTGAAAAAAGTATTTTTCAAGACTTTTGTTGCAGCATTGCTCTCTGCATGTTTTGCATTTTTTTGGCACAGCTATGCATCCACCGGAACTGCAAATGCTTTGCAGGGACCCTTTGATGCTGGTTTTTTAGCGAATGCAGATTCAACTGTTAGTGATACAGCCTTTGTGCATTTGCGTGCCAAAAAGAAGGAAAGCCCATTTTCTCAGCTGAATGGTCCTGACAGCACCGCGTTATTTCTGAAAAAACCACCCAATATTAAGACCGAAGTAGTGTATGACGCCCTAACCGGCCAATATCTGATTACCGAAAAAGCCGGCACGATCGAATACCGGTTGCCCGGATCGCTTAGTTTACACGAATATCTTCAGAATGACCTGAAAGAATCGATCGACAAGTACTGGAGAAAAAAAATTTCACAACAATCCCAGGATCGCCGCTCACAAATTATTCCGCAGTTTCAAATTGGAGGAGATGCCTTTGGCAAAGTTTTTGGGGGCAGCGTTGTGAACATCCGTCCGCAGGGTTATGTTGAGATGAGCCTCGGGTTAAAAAGCAACAAGATAGAAAATCCTGCCATTCCAACCAGGATGCAGCGAAATACGACTTTCGATTTTACCCAAAAAATCAACGTGAGTTTAGACGGGCAAATTGGCGACAAGTTGCAAATGAGGTTCAATTACAATACCGATGCCACTTTCGATTTTGAAAATAAAATAAAACTTAACTATACTGGAAACGAAGATGACATCGTAAAAAATGTGGAGGCAGGGAATGTTTCAATGCCACTTACCGGAACACTGATCCGGGGCGGAACCAATCTTTTTGGGGTGAAAACCGATCTCCAGTTCGGGAAACTATCTGTTACCGCTCTT
>JAMDDG010000169.1 GCA_023488865.1 Bacteroidota bacterium
CGAAAGATTTTCTCATGGCCGTCTCATTTTTTGGGGAAATTTAAAAACCAAATATCGCTAAAATAATGTTATCTGGGATTTCTGGAAGATATTTGAACTTAACGACAAAATGATGGGCTCGACCGAGTTTTCGGAAATTAAAAAAACAGGCGCTCGTTTTGTCCTTCGAAATAGACCAGTGAAAATTTCTAAGTGTCTATGGGTTGACTAATCTGTTGGGGTCGTTCATCTTTTTTGGTTCTTGTCTGGTGTCAAATAAATCAGTGACCAGTATACCCTCCTTGACAATTTTGTAGATGATTTTATAATTTTCTTGTACAAGAAACCGATGCCCTTCACCGAGTCCTTCAAGGGAAGTTTCAAATTGTCCCAATTCAGGCTGATTAGTCAGCTGTCTGGTAGCAGTAAAAATCCCGGATTTAATTTTGATCGCTATACGTTCGCCTGCAACTAATTTATGATAGAGGTAAATTTCTTTTAAAGCCCTAACAGCCAGGTTGGCCCAGATAATTTTCTTCATGAATTACCAGCTATTAGACTCACGCTCCAATTGATCTTGTGTTTTTGTCCTGCAGGCAAGATAATCCTGGTTGGCCTCTTCTGCCCTGTTCACCAGTTGTTCAGGTGTAAACTGCAATAGATCTTGTTGCCTGTTTTGCTTCCTGTTCCCAAGTATAGTCGATTCAATTTCACTAAATATTTTTTCGTCCTGAATATCTATCAGGTATCCGATTAAATTCAATTTTCTGGACTGAAGATCCATAGTAAACTATTTTACACAAATATACAACTCAAAATTGACAATTATTCAACTTGACTCCATATAATAAATGAACTAAGCAAGTTGAGTTTTGAAATAAGTGCGGAAATTTAAAAATAAAAAAAATCGATAATATTGAATATCAACGTTATCGAATTTTATTTTGAGGTCGATGGCGGATTCGAACCGCCGTACGCGGTTTTGCAGACCGCTGCCTAGCCACTCGGCCAACCGACCGTTTTCAGGCTGCAAATATAGGGAATTTTCTCAGGAGTGAAAACCGGTAGACCAAAATAGTGCTTTAACGTTCCAACGTAACACTAACTGCCTTGATATGACCACCCATAGAAGGCCTTTCCTTGGAAATTTTCACGCGGACCTTACCAACCTCTTTGTATTCAGCATGAATCCTGGTAAGAATCCGCCCTGCCACGTGTTCTAGCAAATGGGAACGCTGGTGCATCTCCTCTTTGACGAGACTGTAGATTCCTTCGTAGTTCAGCGCATCCGAAAGATGATCACTATTGGCTGCTTTCTCACAGTCTGTCTCAATGGAGATATTCACTTCAAAACGGTTTCCAACGATCTGTTCGCTTTTAAAATAGCCGTGGTAAGCATAAAATTCCATTCCCTCCAGCTCTATTATTCCCATCTTCGAATTTTTAATTTTGGTCAAATTTAACTCATTTTTTAATCATCGATTTTTCTTCCTCAGATAAACAACTCTTGTTACCTTTGCATCTTCATATCATTACAAAATTTTTACTTTCTCATTACCATGAAGTAGAAAATGAAATAGGTTGAAATAAGAAAAGAAATAAATAGACAATCATTTTTAGACTAATAGCTAAAAACCAACAGCTAATAGCTATTATTAAATGCTTCTGTAGAAAATTAATTTAAGCTCATTCAGAATGGATCCAATCGTTCCAAAAAATTTCATACAACAACAGATCGTTGAGGATCTGGCGGCTGGCAAAAATGACCGGAAAGTCCATACCCGTTTCCCCCCCGAACCCAACGGATACCTTCATATCGGACATGCCAAGTCGATCTGTCTGAATTTTGGTACGGCCAAACTTTTCGGAGGGATTACCAACCTTCGTTTCGATGACACCAATCCGGCCAAAGAAGAGACCGAATATGTTGATTCGATTATGGAAGATGTAAAATGGTTGGGGTTCGATTGGGACGACCGCCTTTATTATGCATCCGATTACTTCGACAAATTGTATGATTTTGCCGTTGAACTGATCAAAAGAGGGAAAGCATATGTCGATTTTCAAAGCCAGGAGGTAATCAGCGAGCAGCGCGGAACGCCTACTCGTCCCGGAATTGAAAGTCCGACACGCAATAGCTCTCCCGAAACCAACCTTCGGATCTTTGAAGATATGAAGGCCGGGAAATACAACGAAGGGGAGTGTGTGCTCAGGGCCAAAATCGATATGTCTTCCCCTAATATGCACATGCGTGATCCGCTGATGTACCGCATCCTGAAACAGCCGCACCACCGCACCGGCGACAAATGGTGCATCTATCCGATGTATGATTATGCGCACGGCCAATCAGATTACTGGGAGGGGATTACCCACTCCATTTGTACCCTCGAATTTGAAGTTCACCGTCCGCTCTACAATTGGTTTGTAGAGGAGTTGAAAGACAGCGACTATCGTCCTCGACAAATTGAATTTTCCCGTTTGAATATCACTTCTACGGTAATGAGCAAACGGAAACTGCTTCAATTAGTCAAAGAGGGATATGTCAAAGACTGGGATGACCCCAGGATGCCGACTATCTGCGGACTGCGCAGGAGAGGGTACACGCCCGAATCCATCCGCAATTTTGCCGACATGGTCGGAATCACCAAAGTGGATGGCGTTACCGATGTAGCGTTGTTGGAATACTGTATCCGGGAAGATCTGAACAGAAGGGCGCAACGGGTAATGTGCGTGACGGATCCTTTGAAAATTGTCCTCACCAACTATCCTGAAGGTGTTGCCGAAGAGGTTGATGCAGTTAACAATCCTGAAGACGAGAGCATGGGCAAACGCAAAGTGCCATTTTCTAAGGTCATCTATATTGAACGGGAAGATTTCATGGAAGAACCTTCCTCCAAATTTTACCGGTTGGCGCCGGGCAAAGAAGTCCGGTTGCGCTATGCCTATTACATCCGTTGCAACGAGGTGATCAAAGACCCTAACGGGAATATTACGGAGTTGCATTGCACCTACGACCCCGAGACCAAGGGAGGCAACGCCCCGGATGGCCGCAAAGTTAAAGCTACGCTGCACTGGGTGGCTGCTGAAAGCGCACTTTCGTGTGAAGTAAGACTGTACGACCGGTTGTTTACCGATCCCGACCCGGATGGCCACAAAGACAAAGATTTTCTGGAATTTCTAAACCCCGAATCTTTGAAAGTCCTCAGTAATTGTTACATCGAGCCGTTCGTAAACGGAACAACTCCGTTAACCAATTACCAGTTCGAAAGGTTGGGCTATTTTAGTGTCGATACGGATTCAACTTCCGAAAAATTGGTCTTTAACAGAACGGTTTCATTGAAAGACAATTCAAAAAAGTCGTAGTTCAAAACTGCTGATTACTTTAGTAAATTTTGTATATTTGATTCTAAATCTTTATCTTAAGAAGGAATAATGAGGAATAAAAAGTCAAAAGAAGACTTTATAAAAAGATTAATTGCCCGAAATTTATTTTGGAGTTATGCTGTAAACAATACTGAAATTATTCCTGATGAAGTACTGATTGAACAAGTACTTACTTTCGGCGAACCTGCGGACATTATTCTACTCAAAAAATATTACCGGTCGTCAGAAATCAAACACGTTTGGCAACAGCGCCTTTTGCCTGATTTACGATATAAAAATGCAAATGTATGGTTAGCCAAAACCTTTTTTAATATTAAAAAAGCAAACGAATACATCGAAAAATATACAATCAAGGAAAATCGTTATGATCACCTTCGATTACTTGCTTCCCAAAACTAAAGAAATATTAACTGAGATAGCTCAGCATAAAGTTTTTTCAGATTTCACTTTTGTAGGTGGATCGGCTTTATCTTGTTTTCTAACAACTGAATACCCCGAAGTTTTCTTCTGGTATAAAAGAAAGTGAATATAGCCGCGCTCCAGTTGGCAAAGAAGATCCCCCACCAGATGCCTTTGGTGCCCCAGCTCAGATGAACCGATAGAAGAAGGAACAGGGGCAAAGGGAGTACAAACTGCCGGTAGGTCCCTACAAAAATGGCATACATCGGTTTTTTGATCCCCTGAAGCGTAGACACCGAGATGTTTAAGAAAACGTAGGCACAGAAAAAGAGGACCGCAACACTCAGATACTCTTTCCCAATCAGGATTACTTTCGGATCGGAAGTAAAGATTTTCATCAAAGGTTCAGAAAAAAGGAAGACACTGATGATTCCCACCAGAATAATCAGCAAACCGTAGATGATATTTAGTTTCCAGGAATAAAATATCCTTCGGGGGAAGCCAGCCCCTAAATTCTGGGCAGCAATAGTGAGCGCTGCAATGTTCAGTCCAATGGTAGGCAACAATGCCAACTGTTCAATTCTGGTAGCAATACCGTAAGCAGCCACAGCCTCTTTTCCGTATTTTCCGGCAAAATAGGTAATCACAAAAATACCCATGGCCACCGTTAGCATATTCAGGCTGGCTGGGAATCCCTGTTTAAAAAGATCTGCAAAATATTTTCTTTGGGGGATCCATTCCCGCCATTTAATGCCCTCCATGATTTTTCTTTTCCGGATACGGTAAATCAGGTAAAATGATCCTAAAATCTGAATAATCACCGTCGAGAAGCCAATCCCGCCCACTCCCATGGACGGAACACCCAGGCCTCCGTACATAAACCAGGGATCCATCAGCACATTCAGAAAGAAGCCGGCAATCAGAAAATTCCGGTAGGTTTTGGTATCACCCCTGGAGGTAAGGGAAGCGTTCAGGCTGCTGTTCAATAAAAAGAAGAATGTTCCGGATACAATGATATTCATGTAGGCAACCGCAATGCCAAGGTATTCATCCTTAGCACCCAACAATTTGAGAAGTTGTGGGGCAAATAATATCCCGAGGACCGTCAGCAGCAGGGCATTGATCAGAGAGAAAGTCATGGCTTGGGCTGCATAAATTCCCGCCTTTTTTTTATCACCCGATCCCAGGGAAGAGGATATCAAAGCGGTTGCGCCGGTACCCATCCCGATTCCCATGGAGAGGATGATGAAGAATACCGGAAAGGAGAGTGACAAGGCAGCAAGCGCTGTAGTCGATACCAAACCGCCATAGTAAGTATCCACTACATTGAAGAGGGTATTAAATATCAATCCGATGCTCGATGGCAGGGCTATCGACCGGATCAATTTGGGCAAAGGGGCAGTCGTAAAATCCATATTCATTTTGAAAACCTGATCTGTACAGAATTTGTTATAATCCATAAGTGTTACGCAAAAATTGGGCTATAGTTTTAATGTTGAAAAATTACTTTGTATTTCATCGGATTTAACCTACAAAATTGTAATTTTAAAGTGGTTAAATTGAGCTCAAACCGACATTAGGAAAGGGGGCAAAGATGAAATTATCGTTTAAAATCGATTATCAGACGACTTGGGGAGAAGCTATTTTTGTCTCGGGATCAACACCCCAATTTGGTCAGTGGGATCCGAACCTTGCTTTACCTCTGAAAAACCAGTACCCGGGCGAATGGCAAGGTACGATCGAGACCGGGGCTGACCAGTTCGAATACAAATACCTGTTAAAAACCCGGGAGGGAAGCTTTATTTGGGAATGGGGACCTGACAGAAAAATAGTTCTGGGCAAAAAAGAGATGGAGGAGGTTCGCCTTCGCGATTTCTGGCGAAACAAATTTGATCCAGAAAATGCACTTTATTCCTCTGCATTTCAAAATGTTTTACTAAAAAGGCCCCTGTCAAAAAATAAGCAGAAAATAAAACAGGCGCCACGGATGCTCCGGTTGCAACTTCACACTCCTGTAATTGATCCAAAGTACCAATTTGCCGTGTTGGGTGCAGATCCGGCTGTAGGGTCCTGGAAAGAGGCACATGCGGTCGTGATGGATGACGGTACCGCCCCGTTGTGGAAATTGGATCTGGACGCTTCTAAAATAAATTTCCCGTTCCATTATAAATATGTGATCTACGATACGGAAAACAACCGGGTGATCGAATGGGAAGAGGGCAATAACCGGGTGATCCGTGATTTTGTTTGTGAAGCTGAAAAGTCGATGAAAGTGCATACGGATGAAAAATTCCGACAAAATGCGGGTCGCTGGAAGGGCGCCGGTGTTGCAGTTCCGCTTTTCTCCCTGCGAACAGAGCACAGCGGCGGGATCGGTGAGTTTACAGACCTTTACCAACTGGTTGATTGGTCAAAAAAGTGCGGCCTGAAGCTGATTCAGCTTCTTCCTTTGAACGAAACCGTCTCAACCCATAGCTGGATTGACTCCTATCCGTACAAATCCATCTCGGTAATGGCGCTCCATCCTGTTTTTCTTAACATTACCAAAATCGGAGTGTTGGACGAGGAGAGCCTGATGGTTGGGTTTATCAAAACCTTATCAGGATTCAACCAACAAGAATTTGTTCATTATGAGGAAGTTCACAAGGTCAAATCGAAGTTCTTCAAGCTGATTTTCGACCAACAGATGGATTCATTTTTGAAAAGCCACGACTACCTCGAGTTTTTTAAACAAAACAAAGAATGGCTGGTCCCGTATGCCGCCTTCTGCTACCTGAGGGACCAGAACAAAACTGCCAACTTCAGGCTTTGGAAAGAGTATCAAATATTTGACAAAGAAGAGATACTACAGCTCACCTCCCCAAAAAACAAGATCCATCCCGATATTGCGGTTCACTATTTCATTCAGTATCACGCCCACAAGCAGTTGAGCGAAGCTGTCGCTTATGCCCGCAAAAACGGCGTTGTGCTGAAGGGCGATATCCCGATAGGGATCAGTCCCAACAGCGTCGAAGCCTGGACTCAGCCTGAGCTCTTTAATCTTTCGCAACAGGCTGGCGCACCACCCGATGAATTTGCCGACCTGGGCCAAAACTGGGGATTCCCCACCTACAACTGGGAGGCGATGGAACTGGACGGTTACCAGTGGTGGAAAAACAGATTGAAACAGATGGCCCGCTATTTCGACGCTTTCCGGATCGATCACCTGGTTGGCTTCTTCCGCATTTGGGAGATACCCTCTAATCAGATTTTCGGGACGATGGGCCATTTCAATCCCGCTTTGCCCTATTCACGCGACGAGATCATCGACCGAGGGATCAACTTCAACGAAGAACGTTTTACCAGGCCCTATATCCGTGACTATTTTCTGCGGAACCTTTTTGGCGAATATACGGAAGAGGTAAAAAAGATGTTTCTTTCAGAATATGAACCAGGTAAATTCAACCTGAAACCAAATTTTGCCACCCAAAAGCAGGTTTGGGATTATTTCGAAAACAAAAAAAGCGAAAACGAACTCAGCGGAAAAGAAAGCAGGATCAGGGATGGGCTTTGTGACCTTATCGGCGAAGTGCTCTTTGTCCGCGACTCCAACCACCCCACCCATTTTCATCCAAGGATTGCGTTTCACGACACCAATTCTTACCTCAACATGAACGAGCATGCCCGGTACCTGCTCGACGAACTTTACATCGAGTTCTTCTACAACCGCCACGAAGATTTCTGGAGAAAACAGGCCATGAAAAAACTGCCTGCCATCCTCAAAGCTTCAGATATGTTGGTATGCGGGGAAGATCTTGGTATGATTCCCGATTGTGTCCCCGGCGTTATGAACGAATTGGGAATTCTGAGCCTGGAAGTCCAGCGAATGCCCAAAGATCCCAAAATCGAATTCTTGCACCCTTCAGATGCGCCTTATCTGTCGGTCTGTACTACTTCAACGCACGACACCTCCACTCTACGCGGCTGGTGGGAAGAAGATGCCGGTAAAAGCGAACGGTTTTTCAGGATTATCATGGGGAACCATGCGCCTTTCAACAAAGTGATGGAACCCTGGTTAGCCAAAGACATCTTGCAGCAGCACTTATGGTCGCCGGCCATGTGGGCGATCTTCCCGATTCAGGACCTGCTGGCCATGGATGAAGAGCTCAGAAGGAACGACTTTGAAGCGGAAAGGATCAATATCCCGGCTGTGGCGCAGCATTACTGGAGATACCGGATCCATCTGACCCTCGAAAAATTATTGAAAGCGAACCGGTTCAATACCGAACTGCATAGCATGATTTCACATTCCGGACGGTAATAACGGTTCAATTTCTCCATTCACCGATTAATAGCCGTCATTAGCCGATTTGTCCTTCTGGATATCCGGAGGTGGCTATACATTTGTTTTGTTAAATTTATTGTCGCACTTAACAAATTTTGTCATGCAACTTATTAATGATCCAAATGAACAACTTGGCTTTGAAAGAGTCAGAAGAAGACACCGCAGTTCTGACTCCAGGGTTTTTCTCGGCATCGTTTTTGTCGCCATCGGAGCCCTGCTAATGATGCAAAATATGGATTTGCTGTCGTACGATCTATCCCATGTGCTGATCAGTTGGCCCATGTTCCTGATCGTCCTGGGGTTATTTAACCTGGGCCGCAAGGCCAATACAGCGGGTCTCATCCTGATCGCCATCGGATCCTATTTTATGATCCCGCGCGTATTTGACGTTCCCGACGGCTTCTTCCGTAATTTCTGGCCGGCAGTATTGGTTTTTATCGGACTCGTTTTCATCATTCAGCGGAGGAAAACTCCGAACTTCAACTTCGGAGGGGAAGTTGATAAAAACGACCTCCTCGATGAAACCTCCATTTTTGGCGGACGCACCTTGTCGCTGGTTTCTGAACAGTTCAAGGGAGGAAAGATCACCTCCATCTTCGGCGGCTCAAAGATCAACCTGCTCTATTGCAAACCGGCAGAGGGCTGTGTAATTGATGTAGCGCTCCTCTTCGGAGGCACGAAAATTATTGTACCCGAAGATTGGAACATAAAAACAGAAGTGGTTTCCATCTTTGGCGGTTTCGAGGACAAGCGGAGCAACTCGGTTATCTCCCGCGTCAATCAGTCAAAAGTAGTCATCATCAAAGGTTCGGCCATCTTTGGCGGTGGCGAAATAACCTCAATGCCCTAACCCGAAAGAATGGAGCAGCCCGGCGCAGCAAACAGATATTCACTGATCCTCTATTGGATAACCCCCATTCTATTGGGATTTATCCAGGCAGGTTTCAACCTCTACTTCGGAATCCTCCCCTGGGGGATTTCGTTGGTTGACGGGTTAGTCTTCGGTTTTCTGCTGGGCGCTTTCGGCATGGCCATCTGGTATGTGGTCAGGTTCAACAGTCCCGACGAAAAACCGTTCGCACAGCTGATCACCACGCTGCTATCGGCAGTTATCATTCTCTCGCTCGCTTGGGTTTACAGTTCCGGTTTCGTGGTCCGCACACTTCTGCCTTCTCCCGAATACCTTACTTACCAGGAAAGTCACCTCACCAACCGGATCGTTGTCGGGTTGTTTTTTTTCTCCCTGGTAGCTGCCGTCTTTTATCTCTACATCTTCTACAGCAAAAACCGGGAAAAGACGGAAAGGGAAAATGAGCTGAAACAGGAGCTCCGCGAGGCGGTTTTGCGCGCCCTGAAATCGCAGATCAATCCCCATTTCCTTTTCAACAGCCTGAATTCGATTGCCTCCCTCACCCGCACAAATCCTGATAAGGCACACGAAATGGTGATCGCGCTCTCCGATTTCATGCGCTATTCGTTGCGAAAACAGCACAACGAGCTGGTTCCGCTCGAAGAAGAGATCAACCATGTCAGGCTCTATCTCCAGATCGAAAAAATTCGTTTTGGCGAGAAAATGGGCTTCACCTTTCAAGTTGGCCCCGAATGCCTTGACTGCCACATTCCCACCCTTTTGTTGCAGCCGCTATTCGAAAATGCCGTTAAATACGGCGTTTATGAAGCATCCGAACGGGTGGAAGTTGCGCTGACGGCTAAAAAAGAGAGCGACCACACGGTGCTGATTATCACCAATAACTACGACCCTGAAGCCGCCCCGGCCAAGGGTGAAGGCATCGGACTGAAGAATGTACAGGAACGGCTCCGGCTCGTTTACAACAGCAACAACCTGATGGAGATCAAGGACGAAGGGGGAAAATTCGAAGTAACGATCTATCTGCCATGCGGGGAAAAGATATGAGATATGAGATATAAGATATTAGACATGAGATATAAGACTCGAGATTGTTAACTCCGAATTCGTAGGATGATCGACATCAACTTTAGTCAATTTAGTTCACTCTACCTCACTTTAGTCACTTTCTTCAAATGAACAAGATCAAAGTTTTAATCATCGACGATGAGCAACTTGCGCGGGATCTTTTAAAAACCTACCTCTTCTACGATTCCCGGCTGGAAGTGGTGGGCGAATGCAGCAACGGCTTCGAAGGGGTACTGGCTATTCAGGAGCTGAAACCGGAGCTGGTTTTTCTCGATATCCAGATGCCAAAGATCAACGGGTTCGAGTTGCTGGAACTGCTGAGCGATCCTCCGGTCATTATCTTCTCGACCGCTTTCGAAGAGTTTGCCATTCGCGCCTTCGAGGCCAATGCCGTCGATTATTTGCTAAAGCCCTATCCGCAGGAAAGGGTCCAAGCCGCTGTCGAAAAAGCATTGAAACGTATCCAAACCGGAGAGGGGAATAAAGATAAACTTAAAAACCTGGGGCAGTCGCACGACGAAAACAGCGGTTTGCTTACCCGGATTGTCGTCAAATCGGGGGCCAAAATCCGGATTATCCCTGTCGAAACCATCGACTATCTGGAGTCGGAGGATGATTTCGTGATGATCTACTGCAAAGAGGGCCACTTCCTGAAGCAGAAAACGATGAAATATTTTGAGAACCACCTCGATCCGAAAAAATTTATCCGGATCCACCGCTCTTGCATCGTCAATGCATCGCAGTTAGCCGAAATCCAGCAATACGGCAAAGAGTCGTGGATGTTGCTCCTTAAACAAGGTGCCAAATTGAAGGTCAGCAAATCAGGATATCTAACGCTAAAGCAATTTTTAGCAGAAGGTATCGATCATTAATTTATTGTTTTGTAAAATAATGATAAATTAATGAATTTCCCCCGCTATTCCAATTCTCCATTTCTACTATGGCTTACGAAATCGCAAATGGGGTTTTAGAAAACCATTACAGGAGCAATAAGTTACTGAAAGAATTGAATTTTTTATTTCCCCGAAAGATAAAAACAGGCACAATCACCGTCTCCAATGCTGTTGAGCCTTTTAGCTTCCCCTGAAAAATCTTTCATCTGTTTTTTGGAAAACATCGTAAAATCATCGGAATAGGGGAAATCTCTCAAATATTTTTCACTTGAAGCAAACTGGACGAAGGTAGAGTC
>JAMDDG010000315.1:0-3319 GCA_023488865.1 Bacteroidota bacterium
AGAAAAAGCAATACCAAAGAGGTGAGAGGAACCAATAAAAATGTCCAGAGATAGGACCTGCCCGAAGGAATCACAAAAAAACCTCCAATGGCTAAAGCCGTCATAATGTAATTGGCCCCAATATTGTAATAGGAAAAGCCCGCTGTATCTGAACCGGTAAAAGAGGCAAAAAGATAGGCAGTAAAGAATCCAACAAGGGAAAGCGAAAAGGCAATTCTTGAACTGATCAGCAATAAAACGGAGATCAATATTCCCGACAGGATATTATTTTGAAAAAAAATGGAACTTAAAGACCGGAAATAGGTATCTGCTAAATTGCTAACAGAGAGGCTTTCTATTGATTGTAAAAAATTTACCAATTGGCTTCCTCCCACCGAATAGGCTTCATTGATCCAATAAACATTTCGTTGTGTAAGTCCAAGGTTTTCAAAAGAGCCTGATGGAAGGACCACCAGCCAGAACCCGATGATAAAGGGAATACTCAAGTGGGGCAATCCGTTCTTGCCAAGCCAACCGCCCAATGTGACGGATAGGATCAAGGTTAAAAGAACTGCCAATAAAAGCAGGCTGAAATAAACCAATCCAGGATCAAAAAATGTTCCCATTCCAAGTCCAAGCAGCAGGGCATTGAAACTGTACAATCCTTGTTTTAACCGTACTTTGTCGAAACCCATGAAATAGGCGATCAAAACCGCGGTTAAAGTGGCGATTAATCCGCTTAACCCGGCATAAAAATTGAAAAAAGTCAGGATTAGAATTCCAATGGCAAATAATTTATTGTTCAAAAAGAAAATAACGGAGTAACTATTTAGCGTTGCCGGCAAAATTTTCTCTCTCAATAAAACTATGTATCGATTGATACTCATTGATTAGCTGCTATTTAATTAGATTTACGGACTTTTTTCTACTTATTTAAGTCTGCTATGTTAGTGGATTTTTTATGAGGTGGGCCGGAATTTGTTCAACGGTTTCGATGTATTCACGTGTTTCCGCTTTTCGGATCAAATGCGGATGGCCCTCCTGGTCCAACAAGACAATGTTCGGGCGCAGGGTAATGAATTGCATCCACTGGGTCATGTTGTAAGCCCCTACTTTGTGAACAACCAAATGATCACCCTTCTGCAACAAAGGGAGGGTGATGTTATCACGGATGATGTCAATGTTCATGCAAAGTGGTCCGTACAAAACGGTCTCTTCGGTGTACTGGCCTCCTTCCTGGGCCGGACTTACTTTGTGCTCGTACCAGAAAGATGTAAAAAGGGAATTGACCCCGAAATCCAGAATGGTGGATCTGCGGCCATCTGCCAGTCGTTTATTGGCCAGAACGGTACCCAGCAAATAACCCGCATCATCAATCAGCGCCCTTCCGGTTTCAAGGATGAGCAAGGGAAGCTCTTCCTGCTTGAAACCAAAACCCAAAATGACGGAAGTAATAACATCGGCAAACTGATCGATCGTTGGAACCGTATCGATACCAGGCAGATAGGATCCTTTCAAGGTATTGGTGGAAGGAAAACCGCCTCCCAGATCCAGGTATTGAATAGTTTTGTTGTGTTTTTCTTTGATGTTCCAGGCCAACTCGCACAATTTTGTTGCAGCTACCGCATAGGCGGAGGTATCAAGCATAAAAGTCCCTACATGGCAGTGTAATCCCACCAGGTTCAGGTTCTCGTCGTTGAGGATCCGGGTAATGGCATTCCAGGCCTGGCCATTCTCAAAATTAAATCCAAAACGGTCCCATTGGGGGTAGATTCCGGTATCCATGTTGACCCGGATCGCCACCCTCGGTTTCAGTTGGAGTTCTTCGCTTAGCTTAATCAGCGAATAGAGTTCGTCAAAATGATCGATGTGAATCAGTGAATTGTTCCGGGCAGCAGTAATCAGTTGTTCATCCGTTTTATCAGGTCCGTTAAAGATGATCTTATTTCCCGGAACGCCATTGCCTAATGCTTTTTCGTATTCGAATCCTGAAACAACCTCTGCCCATGATCCTTCCTGGTGAAATACCTTGCAGACGGCATTCAGGTAATTTGTCTTGTACGACCAGGCAAACTGCACTTTGGGATACCGGGTTTTAAATACCCGTGTAGCGTGCTGATAATTGCGTCTGATCTGTTTTTCAGAGATCACAAACAGGGGAGAACCATACTGTTGGATCAGCTCTTTAACACCAACACCCTCCAGGTGCGCTACCACCTCATTTTTAGTTTGTGTACCGAATTTATTGATTGAACCGGTGTTCAATTTCTTAATAATCGGCCGCTCATATCTGATCTTTTCCATTTTTTTATCTTTTTAACCTTGTCATTGCAACCCTTTGTGGTCGCCCCAGCGAATTTTTTAATCCATTGAGGGTCAGCCACCAAGGGCTGTCCCTACATTATCCTTTATCCTTTTACAACTCCCCCATTCCTGATATTTTTTGGAACTCACCTACGTCTGTGATCAGGTCCCACGAATATCGAATAAACATTTTTCCAACTTCATAGCTTTTGAATGGTTCCACTTTTTCGCCAAGCGCCATTTTAACCAGAGAGGCAGGTTGATTTTGCCCGGCAGCGGCAGTCAGGTAGATCCAGGCGGGGAAGCGTGGGTTCACCTCCATGATGTAGGATTTATTATCCGTAGATTGCATGATTTCAAGTTCGCATCCCCCTTTCCATTTGGTCGCTTTGATAAACCGTTGCGCCAGTTCAACAAAAGAGCTGTCATCTATCGTGATACCAGCCCATGCTTTACCTTTGTCTGTAATGTAGAGTTTTCGCATGGGTACTACGCTAATAGTGTTTCCGTTTCCATCGCCCAAAGCTGCTATATTGAGCTCTGTTCCTTTGATAAACCTCTGTGCAATAATGGGTAAACCCCACTTGGCCTGAAGATGATAGAATGCTTTTTTCGCCTCTTCCTGTGTGTGGACGATGGAGGCGTCGTAAAATTTTCCTTTGATAACCAAAGGGTACTCCAATTCGTCAGCAGCTTTTTTCAAATCTGAAACCTGGTAGACAAGTAGGTCATCTGGTACCAACAAATGGTGTTTTTTACCGAATTTGAAAAGCTTCATTTTGTGCCGTGCTTCAAATTGCTCCATATCCGGTAAAAAAGTGCGGATGCCCCTGTTTTCGAGCTCCTGTTTCAGCTTGATGAAGTTGAATAATTCAGCGTCAAAATT
This sequence comes from Bacteroidota bacterium, assembly GCA_023488865.1. Lineage (GTDB taxonomy): Bacteria > Bacteroidota > Bacteroidia > Bacteroidales > Prolixibacteraceae > CAINVV01. Next base: position 3,170 of record JAMDDG010000315.1, read on the forward strand.
GGGGATTATCAGATCTAACTTTTCAATTTGGTTGATATCATCAAGGCGATTCAATAAACTTTCTGCCCCGGATGACGGGTAAGGTATCTGGTAAGTTTTATCAACTAAGTTGTGCATATATATACCAGGTTCGAGCGCTTCGTAACTGAG
>JAMDDG010000315.1:3980-11169 GCA_023488865.1 Bacteroidota bacterium
AGATTGACAATAAAGGAACGGTGAATTCGCATGAACAGGTTCTCAGGGAGTTCCAATTCGATATTTTTCATCCGCATTAGCGTCGTAACCGGCTTTTCTTTTAACAAATGGATGATAATGTATTCGTTGGAGCCTTCAATGTATTTAATATCAGATAAAAGAATACGGATCAGCCGGTGTTCTGACTTTACAAACAGATAATCCTGGTTGGTCTGATTTGTTTCGGGAGCCTTGTTCTTCATGTCAAACCAAGTTTTGGCTTTGTTGGCAGATTTGAGAAACAAGGCATAGCTGATAGGTTTCAGTAAATAATCGAGCGCATCAACTTGAAAACCTTCAATAGCATATTCGCTGTATGCAGTCGTAAAGATGACCGGTATTTTTTTCTCAAGCGCCTTTACAAAGTCCATCCCATTCAGATCGGGCATGTTGATGTCTACAAAAAGCAGATCAACCTGATCGTCACGGACATATTGCAATGCGTCAATAGCGCTCGTACAAAGCGCTACGCTCTCGAAAAAGGGAGTTTTATCAATATAGGCACCAATCTGTTTCAGTGCAAGTGGTTCATCGTCTATAGCCAAACATCTAATTTTCATGTGTTTATAATTTGTTTTTTAATTGCCACATGGAACTCGCCAATAAACATTCTTCTGTGTGTCAAAAGATTTGTCATGGCTCGTTTCATTCTATTGGTATGCTTAAATAAACATTAAATTTCGTTTTAGTCTCACTGATCTCCAATTGATAATTTTTTCCGAACAGGAGTTCAAGGCTCTTCTTGATATTGGTTAAACCAATACCTGAATATCGATTATCCATGTCTGTGGATTTGTAGTGTTTGCTGTTTTTGATGGTGCAGTTCAACCTGTTATTTTCTACTTCTAACTTGAAAAATACAAAAGAATCGTACTGATAACTCACCCCGTGTTTGAAAGCATTTTCAAGTAAAGAGATAAAGAGCATCGGGGGTATTAGAATGTCAGGTATCTCTTTGGGTACCTCTAATGTCACGGATATATGCTCTGAATAGCGCAATTTCATCAGGGATATGTAACTCTCAATAAATCCAATCTCTTTGATCAGGCTGGTATTTCCATGTGCCGTTTCATAAAGCAAATAACGCATCATGGTGGACAAGCGAATGACTGCATCTTTGGCATCTTCTGAATTAAAGTCGATCAGGGAATGGATATTGTTCAGGGTATTCATGAAAAAGTGGGGACTAACCTGATGCCGGAGTAAGGCCAGTTCGCTCGTGAGACGTTCTTTTTCCAAATCTTTTCGCCTGTCATCAGCAATCAGCCACTGCCCTATGACTTTAAAAGAGGTACTGGTACCTACAATTAGTAAAGAGATAACAAAATCGGCGATAATTTGCAGGGAAAGTGAGTCATAACCTGTCTTTCTTTCGGGTTTGAAACCGATTGGGGCAGGCATGTTGGATCCTAATTCCATTGGCATTCCTGATCCGAGACTCATCGGCGGCATCGACAGAGGGGTAGGGAAAAGTAACGCGTTTAATATAAATCCGGAACCTATAGTGCATACAATCAAAACAATAGCATAAATTAGGTAGCTTTTGTATTTTTGCTGTATCAGATATTTTGGAACCAGAAACGCAATGTTGACAAGGAATATCAGGAAGAAACCGAAGATACGCAACCATTCAGAAAATAACATTTCCCAATCAAAAGAGCTATATCCCCACTGATTAAAAAATGGAATGGAGAATATTCCCATCCAGATTACGCCAAAAAGAAGAATCTCGATTACCTCAATTTTGAAAGACTTGTTCATGATGGTTCTGAAACCTTACTGAATATTAGAACAAAGATAAATTTCCAGTCCTGGAATTATAATTATATAAGTAAAAAGCTTTTTTACATCAACAAAAAGCAATAATTCATCTGTGATTCATTGAGGTGTAAAATTTGAAAATGTGGAAATGAGAGGTTTAATTCCAAACAGGAAATCGTAAAGGAGCTGCCGCTTATGGTTTTACTTTTGGCATCAAAAACTCCATCGGAAAATGGAACCGGTCGCTCCAGGCTACCTCGCGTATTTTTTTGCGGGACTGTATCCTTCAGGCAACGGTGGCAAGAAAAAACTATGGCAGGGCTTTAGCCAAATCAGATAAATATTTGGCTAAAGCCTTATAATCCATTTATTTATCTCTCCTTTGGCTGAAGCCAACGGCAATGAAATAAAAAAAAATTAAACAATCCCCGGATATCTTTCAAATTTCAAACGCATAATCCCGCCCCTGCTAAATTCCTCTCCAAATACAGACTGGTAAAAAAGAAAAGCTTCCTCCGTGTTACGGTGAAAGTTCAGAGTACCTACTTGTGCTATAATTTTATGATTTAGATTCGCTGGTTTTACGCTCAAATCTGAGGGGAGTTTTTTTTTCGTACTAATTTGGAAACGTTATAAATTTGCTATCCGGAGGACAGAGGTTTCTTATAAATTGTTTACCAACTCAATAGCATTCGATTATTTTACTACTTTTACTGATATAAGCTAACCAAATTTGTACATGTGTTGACGCCGTTTCTGTATTGGTCGGTTTGCTACGATCCCCCTCGATTGCAACGAGGGGTTTGCCAGGAATTTATTCGTAATGCGACACAAGAGAGAGGAAAATAAACCTATATGAAAAAACTTAATTACAAACTAACAGTATAAGATATGAAAAAAATTTCGATATTATATATTCTACTATTTTCTTTTATTTGTTGTTGCTATTCGCAAAAACGTGAAATAGTTAGCGTAAATTTAAATACACCTTTGTCATCCGAAATAGGTGAAGCGGTTGTTTCTACAGGTGAAGTAATTAAAACTGATGCTATACAAATTACTGAAACATTTGAAGTAAAAAGTGGATTTACAAAATTCCAACATATTGCAGGGGAAGTTTACCCCATTGTATTTATTAAAAATGGATTTAAAATTTATTATTTACAAAGCAGTTTAAAAGATGGTAGGTATTGGGGAATTGGTGTAAGTGTTAATAATCCAGATGAGATTTATCCAATTGTAGCGAGTATAATAAAGGTAGTTGCAAAAATGAAAAATTATGAAGTTAAAAATAATGTGAAGAAGACTGTCCAAGTTAGCCTATGTGATAATTGTTATAGACAAGAATTTATTTATAGTGGGAAAGTTGGAAATATTGTAAAGTTTGAATATAGAGAGTTTATAGGAGATATGGCTCGTCCATCATTTTTTCAAAATTTAGAATATGATATTTCTGAAAATGAAATTGTTGGTTTTAAAGGACTTCGATTAAAGATATTGAAAACATCAAACATATCTATTAGTTATGAGGTACTTGAATCATTTAAACCATTAAGATGATCAATATTCCCCAGATCCCCTTCGTTTGCAACGAGGGGTTAACGGTCAGTCGTTTGTAACGATAACTGAATATGAGTTGAAAACTCAAAACAACAAACCCCTCGTTGCAAACGAGGGGGATTACCGACATGTTCATTTCATACCAAAACGCTTTTAACCTTGATTCCGCCGGATTCCAGCACTACTTCCATGTTCAATGCTTTTACAATTCGCATGATCGTGCTTAACTTCATATCCTGTGGATTTGTTTCAATCTTGCTGATTTGCGATTTTTTAACCCCTATCAGGACACCCAGTTCATCCTGATTCATGCCTTTTTGCTTTCGTACCTGTTTGATTTTTGCTGCCAGGATTATCGATTCTGTTTCTAATTCATATTTATCCCTCGCCGGAGTCCCGATTGTCCCAATTCGCAAGTTTTTTACCTCTTCAAATGAAAGTTCTTTCATGACAGTTTGCTTTTATAATAGTTGTTCATTATTTCAATTGCCTTTTCAATTTCTTTTACTGAAACTTTGCTGGTTTTTTTAATTATCCCATGTGTGCAAATTAGTTTCGATTTTTCAAGTTTGCTCCAAAATGTAAATACCCTGATCCTGGCACCCAGGCTAACTGTTCTGATTTCCCAAATATCGCTGTTAAGTTTCTTTAAGATATCAGCAGAAACAATACCCGACTTGATTAATTCAATATTGTAAAACACTTTAATCATTTGTTTTTCAGAAAGTGTCCCTGTAAAATCAACCGCTTCATCGAGTAACGTCACTGTAATGTCTTTCATCGTGTCGCTGTTTGTTGCTGCAAAGTTAACAAGTATATCTTACAAGCAAATAAAATCTTTGAATAGTTTACTTTAAAGGATATTTACCAAAGTTCACGATCCCCCTCGTTGCAAACGAGGGGGATCCTCAGGATCCTCATTTCTTTTTGATCAGATACTTTGCCAAAAAATCACTCATTGGAACCGGGTCATGGGTTTGGGCCCACCGGGTGGTGAGGATATATTGCTCTTTCAGGTCCTCAAAATTGAACAACCTAAAACTGGCGTTAAAATCGGGAATCCAGATAAAGGTGTGCGGAACCAGTTCCGGCGCCTCCTTCGCGAAGAGTTCCAGTTTTTTCACAAACCCTTTGTGGAGGACGGCATCAAAAGAAAAGCCCAGTTTGTCAAACAATCCTTTGTCATTAATCCCGATCTCTCTCAACTCCTCGCTGAATTCCGGGATACTATCGCTCATCCTGCTTATGACATATATCCTTTCGACCCCGGCTCCCCTGTATTTCTCAAATTCCAAAAGCGCATGATAGGGCACCTGGTCTTCACCGACACCTCCGTCAACAAATTCATAATCGGGTATGGTTGTCACATTTCTGATCCTGACCGGTGGAAAAACAAGGGGAAAAGCCGAGGAGGCCATCATAATATCGACCAGGCTCAAGGTGGTATCGGATTCCTGGTTGATCTTCCGGCTACACATCCTGTAAACCTTTTTTTTGAGATCCAGATCTTTCAGGTGAGTGAAGGAAATCCCGGTAGGAATAGGAAGGTCTCCAATTTGGTGATAGCCCAACTTATCTTCAACCAGTTTTTTGTAAAGTTTCCTCGCAGGGGATGTGTTAACGGGCAATTTTTTTTCTTCCTGTATAAATATATCGCTGTTTTTAAGGTTATAAAGAATGTTTTTATAATCAAACCAGCTCATTTTTCCGCTTAAGATCCCGTTAAGCATCACGGAATTTAGGGCGCCTGAACTTACACCCGAAATAAATACCAGGTTTTTCAACATTCCCCTTTTGTCTAATTCCTCCAGCAAGGCGGCTTCCTGAGGTATTCGGGCGGCCGCTCCGGTCATAATAACCGCAACGCCGTTTCTCGGTTTGGGAAAATACGTTTTTTGAACAGGCCGATCATGCTGATTTTGAATGGACAGGAATAAAGCCAAACCGAGAAGTAAGGAAAGTGTGACTGTTTTCATTTCCGGCTACTTTTTTTGTCTTGAGAGGATTAAATGCTGTTAAATAATTAGCATAAAACAAAAATAGGACATTGTCATATGCATATTACTTTGTAGTTTCATCGTATTGTATTTAGTCAGGAATAAAGTTAATACAATTATTCGCTTCGTCCGTAAAGCTGTGTGAGTTTGAGCAACCGGGCTCCATGTTCATTTTTCGGCAGTCCGGTGTCCATCCTCCACGTCCAATTTCCCTTGGTTGTACCGGGTTTGTTCATCCGTGCACTGCCGGATAACACTAATATATCCTGCATGGGGATAATGGCCAACTGCGCCACCGACTCCTCTGCCTTCCTGATAAGGTGCCAAGCGTCTAAATCCTCGTATCCAAAGTAACGCTGAACTTGTTGCTTCTCCTCTTTTTTAAGCGATTGCAGCCATCCGGTGGCGGTGTTGTTATCGTGCGTGCCGGTATAGGCCACAAAATCGGCAGTGTAATTATGGGGCAGATGGGTATTGTCGGCGTTACCTGTGAAAGCAAACTGTAACACTTTCATCCCCGGCAGGGCGTATTTCTTTCTCAACCGACCGACTTCTTGGGTAATTAATCCGAGGTCTTCTGCCACTATGGGCAAAGGACCGATTTGTTGCTGTAATAGTTCCAACAACTCATCTCCGTTTGCTTTCATCCAGCTTCCGTTGACCGCTGTTTTTTCTCCTGCCGGGATAGCCCAGAAAGATTCAAGTCCGCGGAAGTGGTCGATGCGTACCAGATCGAAAAGTTTCAGATTGAAGTGAATTCGTGCCATCCACCAACCGTAATCCTGTTGTTTCATCTTGTCCCAGTCGAACAAAGGATTGCCCCAAAGTTGTCCGGTTTTGCTGAAGTAGTCGGGCGGGACGCCTCCCACCAGCGTAGGCTGCTGCTTTTTGTCCAACAAAAAAAGTTCACGGTTGCTCCATACATCTGCACTGTTATATGCCACGTAAAGCGGGATGTCGCCAAAGATGGAGATCCCTTTGTCGTTGGCATATTTTTTTAGGGAAAACCATTGTTCAAAAAAGAGGAACTGCAGGAAACGATTGAACAGGACTGTTTCCCGGTATTGGGCATAACAATCGGACAGCGCGGTTTCTTCGCGCAGTTTCAGGGCTTCGGGCCATTCACTCCAGTCGGCGCCGGGTAGATTTTTGCGGTAGGCATCGAAAAGCGACCATGTGTAGAGCCACCAACTGCTTTGGTCCCAAAACTGGCGGTAGGCTTGTGAATCGAAACCGCTGGTTGCAACAAATTTGTCGAATGCCTGTTTGAGTAGCTTCTCCCGGTAGGGAAGCAGTATTTTGAAGTTGATTTTGTCTGTTGGAAATGCGGGTGGATTGGCAAGCTGTTCGGAGGATAAATAACCTTCTTTGACCAATAGTTCCAAGTCAACTAAGTCGGGGTTTCCCGCGAAAGCGGAATAGGCCTGGTAGGGAGAGTGGCTCAAATCGGTTGGGCCAAGTGGCAAAATTTGCCATACTTTCTGTCCTGATTCGCTGAGCCAATCAACAAACCGGGAAGCTTCGGCCCCCAGGGAACCAATTCCAAATTTTCCAGGAAGGGAAGAGGGGTGCAGTAAAATTCCGGAGAGTCGGGTGTTAAATATCATCGAATTTCAAATGTTCTTTGTTCAAAAGTAAAAGTATTTCTATTTACAAAAAAATGTTTGGTGTAGTAACAAATTTTTATGGGCCTCGTAATAGACTTTGAATGTTTATAATCATTCTAAATAATAGATATCATGAAAAATTTACTATTCATTTTAATTTTACTCGTTATGGAAAGCACTGCATTTGCCCAGTTTAGTCAGGAACCATTGCCATATGCCTTCGAT
>JAMDDG010000144.1 GCA_023488865.1 Bacteroidota bacterium
AGGAGCGTTACAGAAAACAGGCATCGCAGTGTTCAGAAGATTTTCTGACTGCCGCGTTGATCCTCGCTTCTGAGTGCGATATTCAGTACAAAAATTCATCCAACCAACGTTTTCTGGTTGAATTGACATTGATTAGGTGTGCGCAATTGGTTGAGCAGTTAAAAAAAAAACAATTGACGAAACCGTAGCCAGTTTCACGATCTTGCCCGTTTTTAAGATTGGCAATCAGGTTTCTGATTCCGGGAAAAAAGCGGCAACGCCACTGCCGGCAATTACAAATACTCCCTTAATTAAGGAACCTACCGTAAGCCGCCTCACGGATTCAGAAAGACGGACAAGGTCAAGGCACAGCGATATCCTTTCCACGCCCTCCATTTCAGGTATGATGAACGGAAGTTTACCGGGAGTCTCCGAACCAGCCCACGCGACAATGAAGCGTAAAGAAATTCCAAAAGAACAACCTTTTGATTCCGCTCAGCTGACGAAGGCATGGAAAGCTTTTGCCGACACGGTCGATGCAGCGCAGCTAAAATCTGCCCTTTCTGTCAGGGAGCCCATTTTAGTGGATAATTTCAGGGTGGAGTACAATCTTGACAATGAGGTTCAACGGCATCGTATCGTGCAGGATTTGAAGCCAAAATTGTTGGCCTGTCTGCAAAAGGTTTTGCAAAACGATCAAATCTATATTGAATTTAAGGTAGTTGAGAACCTGGAAGAGATTAAGAATAAGCCATATACCGATCAGGAGAAGTTCAATTCATTGATGGAAAAATATCCGGTACTCGGTGTGATGAAGCAAAGGTTTGGCTTGGATTTTTGAGTAAAAAATTCCTAACCCATTCAGTTATGAAAATCTTGTAACTCAACCATAATTTTGTACTTTTACCGATCCAAAAAATAGATAACTCAAAAGAGAAAATAGATGCAAAAAGTTAAAGTTAATAACCCTGTCGTAGAGCTCGACGGGGATGAGATGACCCGGATTATCTGGAAAATGATCAGAGAGCAGTTGATCCTGCCCTTTGTGGATATCGATATCAAATATTATGATTTGGGCATTGAGCACCGGGATGCCACCAACGATCAGGTAACAGTCGATGCTGCCAACGCGATCAAAAAATACAAAGTGGGCATCAAATGTGCCACCATCACTCCCGATGAGGCAAGGGTAAAAGAGTTTGGACTCAAAAAAATGTGGAAATCGCCCAATGGGACCATTCGTAACATCCTGGATGGTACCATTTTCCGTGAGCCGATCGTGGTTAAAAATGTTCCTCGCCTAGTCCCGCAATGGACAGCTCCGATCATGATTGGCCGTCATGCTTTTGGCGATCAGTACCGGGCTACGGATATTGTGGTAGACCGTCCGGGTAAACTGATGCTGACATTTAAGGCAGATGACGGAACAGAGCAGGAAGTGCATGATGTGTATCATTTTGATGGTCCGGGCGTTGCCCTTGCCATGTACAATACGGAGGAGTCTATCCGCGGATTTGCCCACAGTTGCTTCAAAATGGCGCTGACCAAGAAGTGGCCGTTATACCTCTCTACCAAGAACACCATTCTGAAAAAATACGATGGTTTCTTCAAAGATATTTTTGAAGAGATCTTCCTGAAAGATTACAAAGCCGATTTCGACAAAGCCGGGATTACTTATGAGCATCGTTTGATCGATGATATGGTTGCTTCTGCATTGAAGTGGAATGGCAATTTTATCTGGGCCTGCAAGAATTACGACGGGGATGTTCAGTCGGATACTGTTGCACAGGGCTTTGGTTCCCTCGGACTGATGACTTCCGTGCTACTGACCCCGGATGGAGGGACTATTGAAGCAGAAGCCGCTCATGGCACAGTAACCCGTCACTATCGTGAATACCAGAAAGGCCGCCCGACCTCTACCAACCCGATTGCCTCTATTTTTGCCTGGACCCGCGGTTTGGATTTCAGGGGCAAGCTGGATGGAAACCAACCGTTGAGGGATTTTGCCGCACAGTTGGAAAAAGTTTGTATCGATACGGTTGAATCAGGGAAGATGACCAAGGATTTGGCGCTTTCAATTTATGGCGATAAGCTGACTCCGGCCAATTATCTGACTACGGAGAAATTTATGGAAGCGCTTGCTGAAGAGCTGAATAAGCGGATGAAGTGAATTAATGTGCTTAAGGTGAACCGATAGGATTAAAGTTAAAATTAATTGGACTATGTTAAAAAAAGCGATTGAAAAAGCTTTGAACCAGCAGATTAATGCTGAGTTTCATTCTGCCTATCTTTATTTATCCATGACTTCTTATTTCCAGTCGATTGGAATGGCAGGATGTGCAAACTGGATGAAAATACAGCACCAGGAAGAGCTCGCACATGCTACGCACATCTTCGACTATGTTTTGGAAAGGGGCGGACGTGTATTATTGACACCCATTGACAAGGTGGAGGTGGATTTTAAAAATGTACTTCATGCTTTTGAAGAAACTTTGGTCCATGAGGTTAAAGTAACCGCTTTGATCAACAATTTGATGGATATTGCCATCAAGGAGAGTGACCATGCCACCAAAAACTTTCTGCAATGGTTTGTGGACGAACAGGTTGAGGAAGAAGCCAACGTAGAACAGATACTCAACAATTTGAAGTTGATCAATGGGGAAGGGCAGGGTTTGTTGATGATGGACCGCGAAATGCAGGCCAGGGTCTTTGTAAACCCGTTTCCTGCCAAGGCATAAAACAGATTTTCGATTTTGGATTTTCGATTAGGTCCCTGAGCAAAGTCGAAGGGTTGGATTTTTGATTTTGGAATAACGCTTCTATGGCTGTGCTCCCTGAGCCTGTCGAAGGGTTAAATTAACAGTTTCAAAGCATCCGGTCCCTGAGCTTGTCGAAGGGGTTTAGGGTTTAGAGCAGAGTCCAGTATGCGCACGGTTCTTGAGCGGAGTTGAAGTGAGAATCCACAAATATTATTTGTATGTATTTGTGGATTCTTGCTTTATGGCTTTCCCGGCAGGTAAAATGAAAAGTCGGATATTTCTTTGGTAGCAACATTTCAATTACCTTTACCGAACCATTATTTATTGAAAAGTAGAAACACGAATTATTGATATGTCAATTATTGGAAATTTATTAAAGGGTCTTCTTGGCAACAAATCTGACAGGGACATTAAAGAAATAATGCCTGTCATCGCGTTGATCAAAGAAGAGTACAGCAGAATAACCGGTTTTACCAACGACCAGTTGCGCGGTGAGGCCCAAAGGATTAAACAGCAGGTACGTGAATACATTAAAGCGGAGGAAGACGAGATTGCCGAATTGAAAGAGCGTGCCGAGAGCGGGGAAATTCCAATTGAAGAGGGCGAAAAACTCTATGACCGGGTGGATAAGCTCGAAGAGATCATCACCAAAAAAATTGAGGAAGTACTGCTGACGGTACTTCCCACTGCTTTCGCTATCGTAAAAGATACCGCGCGCCGCTTTTTCGAAAACGCCGAAATTGTGGTATCTGCAACTGATTTTGACCGTGAATTGGCCGCTACCAAAGATTTTGTAACGATCGAGGGTGATAAAGCTATTTTCAAAAATAGTTGGGTTGCAGGTGGGACGCTACAGACCTGGAACATGGTACATTACGATGTCCAGCTGATCGGGGGATATGTGTTGCATACCGGTAAGATTTCGGAGATGGCGACCGGTGAAGGTAAAACACTGGTGGCCACTTTGCCGGTATTTTTAAATGCTTTAGCCGGCCGTGGCGTTCACATTGTTACCGTCAACGACTATTTGGCCAAACGTGACTCGGAATGGATGGGGCCAATTTACCAGTTCCACGGCATCTCGGTAGATTGTATTGATAAACATCAACCAAACTCCGTTGAGCGCAGAAGCGCATACAACGCCGACATTACGTTTGGAACGAACAATGAATTCGGCTTCGATTACCTGCGCGACAACATGGCTACCGAACCTGCAGACCTGGTTCAGCGCAAGCACCATTATGCTATCGTGGATGAGGTCGACTCCGTTTTAATTGACGATGCCCGTACGCCGCTGATCATTTCGGGACCGGTACCCAAAGGGGAAAATCAGCTTTTTGATGTTTTGAAAGGGCCTGTTGAACAATTGGTTAAAACACAACGGGAGCTGGTTAACCAACTTTTGGTGGAAGCCAAGAAAAAGATTGGTTCCAGCAACAAGGATGAAGCGGAAGAGGGATCCATGGCGCTTCTGCGTGCCTACAAGGGGTTGCCAAGGTACAAGCCTACCATCCGTTTCATGAGTGAAGAGGGAAACAAGGCGAAGATGTTGAAGACGGAAAACTTCTACATGCAGGACAACAGCAAAAACATGCACCTGGTTACCGATGTGCTCTATTTTATCATTGAAGAGAAACAAAATTCCGTTGAATTAACAGACAAGGGCATTGATATCCTATCACAAAATAATTCTGACAGCGGTTTCTTTATTTTGCCTGATGTTGGGGCCAAAATAGCGGATATACAAAATGATACAAAAATTTCCGATGCAGAAAAGATCGAAAAGAAAGATCTTTTGATGCAGGACTTTGCCATCAAATCAGAAAGGGTCCACACCGTCAACCAGTTGTTGAAAGCCTACACCATGTTTGAGAAAGACGTGGAATATGTAGTAATTGAAAACAAGGTAAAGATTGTTGACGAACAGACCGGCCGTATCATGGAAGGCCGTCGCTACTCGGACGGGCTACACCAGGCGATAGAGGCGAAAGAGCGCGTGGTTGTGGAAGCTGCAACCCAGACTTTTGCCACGATCACTTTGCAGAACTATTTCAGGATGTACCATAAACTGGCCGGTATGACCGGTACTGCCGAAACGGAAGCGGGCGAATTATGGGATATTTACAAATTGGAAGTAGTGGTCATCCCGACAAATCAGCCGGTCTCGAGAAAAGATTACGAGGATTTGGTGTACAAAACCAAAAACGAAAAATACAAGGCCATCATTGATGAGATCGTTCGGTTGAACAAAATTGGCAGACCTACGCTGGTCGGCACCACTTCTGTAGAAATTTCCGAATTACTTAGCAGGATGTTGCAGATGCGCGGCATCAAGCACCAGGTTTTGAATGCCAAGTTACACCAGCGGGAAGCTGATATTGTCGCAGAAGCGGGTAAATTAGGGACGGTTACGATCGCGACCAACATGGCCGGTCGGGGTACCGACATCAAACTAACCCCGGAAACGCGCGATTTGGGCGGTTTGGCAATTATTGGCACAGAAAGGCACGACTCACGTCGTGTCGACCGACAGTTGCGTGGTCGTTCCGGTCGTCAGGGAGACCCTGGAACTTCACAGTTCTTTGTTTCCCTCGAAGATGATCTGATGAGGCTCTTTTCTTCCGATAGGATTGTCGGGATTATGGACCGTCTGGGATTGAAAGAAGGGGAGGTAATCCAACACTCGATGATCTCCAAATCAATCGAACGGGCTCAGAAGAAGGTGGAAGAGAACAACTTCGGCATACGTAAACGTTTGCTCGAATACGACGACGTGATGAACTCCCAGCGCGAAGTTATTTACAAAAAGAGGCGCCATGCGCTTTTTGGCGAACGGATTGATGTGGATATTTTGAACATGATTTACGATATGGGCGAAATGCTGACGCTGGAACACCAGCCCAATGGGAAAGAAGGTTTTGAAGATTACCGACTGGATCTGATCAAAGCGCTTTCATTGGATTGTCCGGTGGATGAAGAGGAGTTCACCAAAATGAATGTGGACCAAATTACCGACCGGGTTTATCATGCCTCAATTGAGAATTTTAATCGTAAATCGCAGGCTATTTCACGTCAGGCATGGCCGGTAGCGAAAAATGTATATGAGACTAAGTCGCATATATACAATAATATAGTAGTTCCAATTACCGATGGTCATCGTCTTTTCAATATTGTGACCAACCTCGAAAAGGCGTATAAAACACAAGGCGTCGATCTGGTAAAATCGTATGAGAAACAGGTAATCCTGGCTACTATTGACGAACATTGGAAAGAGAACCTGCGCGAGTTGGATGAATTGAGAACTTCCGTTCAGAATGCCTCTTACGAACAAAAAGATCCTTTGTTGATTTACAAGTTAGAGTCCTTCAACCTTTTCAAAGCAATGATGGAACAGATTAACCGGGGTGTTGTTTCTACCCTGATGAAGGGTCAGATTCCGATCAGCGAGGCAGATGAAGTAAAGGAAGCCCCTTTGGCCAGACGTTCACACGACCGTTCACAGTACCGCGAAGAGAAAATGGATGCGGACTCTTCCGGTGAACAACACGAGGAGCAAAAAGCGCCGCAACCGGTACGGCATGCACCGAAAGTTGGACGCAACGAACCCTGTCCCTGCGGCAGCGGCAAGAAATATAAAAATTGCCACGGACGCGAATAAAAAAGAGAACGAGACATGAGATATTCAGTATCTTATAGAAAAAATTGATAATCAAATAGTTAAGATAATCCTGAAAGATGAGTACATTATTGTTCATTCACTGGAACGTTAACCCTGAGTTTTTTAGCGTGGGCCCAATCTCAATCCGCTGGTACGGACTGATGTTTGCCCTCGGTTTTTTGGCCGGCTACCAAATCATGCTCAAGATGTTCAAATACGAGGCATCCAACATTGAATGGCTGGACAAGCTATTTATTTACACAATAGTTGCCACAATCGTGGGCGCCAGGCTTGGACACGTCTTTTTTTATGGTTGGAGTTATTATTCCCAACACCTGATCGAAATAGTATTACCGATCGCCAAAGGTGAGTTTGGATATAAATTTGTTGGTTACCAGGGTTTAGCCAGTCATGGCGGAGCAATTGGAATTGTCATAGCGATCTATCTCTATTCAAAAAAGGTCACCAAAAGATCGATGCTATGGACGCTTGATCGCCTTATAATTCCGACAGCGCTGGTTGGCGCTATGATCCGTACGGGAAACCTGATGAATTCAGAAATTTACGGTGTTGCAACCAACCTTCCCTGGGGTTTTATTTTCGAGCGCAACCACGAAACTGTGGCCAAACACCCCACACAGATATATGAGGCATTCGGTTATTTACTGGTTTTTGTTTCAACCCTGTGGATATTCTATAAATCCAAAGGATTGAAAGATCGGCCCGGTTTTATCATCGGTTTTGGTTTTGTCGGTATTTTTCTAACCCGCTTTTTGGTCGAATTCATCAAAGAAAATCAGGAAGCTTTCGAAGCCGGAATGGTTTTAAATATGGGCCAGCTGTTGAGCATTCCATTTATTTTGGCAGGCGGGTATTTGATGTACAGGGCGATGAAGCTGCCACCGGTAAAGTATGTCTGAATTTTACTCCCTGCCGTAACCGGAGAAGACGATTAGGATAAGAGGAAGTTTTATGATCCTGCCATCTTCAAACAGCCAATAGCCAACAGCTTCCCCTAAAATTCCGAAGTAAAGTGAAATTTGATCTTTGGAAAATCCCGCTGGGCCATATCCAGGATAAAAGAAGAATCCGCCAAAAAGACATCGCGACCCTGTTTATCTGTGGCCATTTTGTTGTATTTCCGCTTTTTAAAATCATCCAGAACGGCTTTTTCGTCGCTTTCGATCCAACAGGCTTTGTATAGCGAGATCGACTCCCAACGGCATTTGGCATTGTACTCATGCTCAAGGCGGTATTCAATTACTTCGAACTGTAGTGCGCCAACGGTACCGATGATTTTACGCCCATTCAGCTGACTGGTAAACAACTGTGCAACCCCTTCGTCCATGAGTTGATCAACCCCTTTTGCCAACTGTTTCGAACGCATCGGGTCGGCATTCTCAATGTACCTGAATATTTCGGGCGAAAAGGAGGGGATCCCTTTGTAATGCAGGATTTCACCTTCGGTTACCGTATCGCCGATGACGAAATTCCCGGTATCGGGTAACCCGATGATATCGCCGGGAAAGGCATTCTCGATTACCTCCTTCTTGTCGGCCATAAAGGCTGTCGGGCTGGAGTATTTGAAGGTTTTGCCCAAACGGATGTGCCGGTAATTCTTGTTGCGTTCGAACATCCCCGAACAGATTTTGACAAAGGCGATCCTGCTGCGATGATTGGGATCTATGTTGGCGTGAATTTTAAATACGAATCCTGTAAACGACTCCTCTTCAGGATGGACTAAGCGCTCTTCTGCCTTTTTTGGGCGCGGCGAAGGGGCCAATCGGACGAAAGTATCGAGCAATTCTTTAACCCCAAAATTGTATAGCGCGCTCCCGAAAAATACCGGGGCGAGATCGCCGGCTAAGTATTGTTCGTGGTCAAATCCGGGATAGACCCCTTCAACCATCTCCAGGTCTTCGCGAAGGACTGCCGCATCATTTCCGATAAGCTGATCCAGTTCAGGATTGTTCAGGTCTTCGAAGCTGATACCCTTCTCAATGTCGGTAATGCTGGGATTGAAGAGGCTGAGACTGCTGTCGTAGATGTTGTAAACCCCTTTGAATTCGGGGCCATTGTTGATGGGCCAGCTCAACGGCCGCACCTTGATCATCAGCTGCTTTTCAATATCGTCCAGCAGGTCAAAGGTATCACCGGAGGGACGGTCCATTTTGTTGATAAAAACCATCACGGGGGTCTTCCGCATCCGGCAAACGCCCATCAGCTTTTCCGTTTGCGGTTCAACTCCTTTGGCTGCGTCGATCACGATGATGACGCTGTCTACGGCCGTCAGGGTACGAAAAGTATCTTCCTGAAAATCCTGGTGGCCGGGCGTATCCAGGATATTGATTTTATATCCAAGGTATTCGAAACCCATCACGGAAGTGGCTACCGAGATTCCCCGCTGGCGTTCAATTTCCATGAAGTCGGAGGTGGCCCCCTTCTTTATTTTGTTGCTCTTTACGGCCCCTGCAACGTGGATGGCCCCGCCAAAAAGCAATAATTTTTCTGTAAGTGTGGTTTTACCCGCATCCGGGTGACTGACGATACCAAATGTCCTGCGACGCAGAATTTCTTCTTTAAACCCCATTTTATCAATTTAGGGTGCAAATTTAATTTAAAATAGTGGAAAGACGACAAGTGTTGATTTTGGAATGTGGAAATTGAAAATGTGCTGATGAGTTGATGTGCTGATGTGAAAATTGGAAAATGTGGAAATGTGGAAATGGGCTTTTGTGCGACTCCGGTAAGTAGTTCAATGACCTGCGCCACCAACGGCGAGCGGAAGAAAGACAGCGAAGTGATGCAGTTGCGCGATCAGGCCCTAAATCTTTAACAGGATGCCCAAAAATCAAGCGGGGCGAGTGGGAGCAAGGGTTTTGGAAAAAACAGGGCCCCGAAAGATCCCAAAATGGGACATTGACTAGCAACGCCATTTATGGCGTTGATTACATGCACAACCCCAAGACGGCTTTAGCCAAAAAATTTGCAACCAATTTGGGCTGAAGCCCGTGCAGGGATGGTGGTTCTCATGTCCGTAGCCTGAAGGCTACGGCTAATCAGGCTACCGGATGCCGCGGTTTTCAATTACGGATCGGTTAAATGCGGTTAATAATCGCATCACAGGGGTTTGCCCTGCACAATTTCCCCTTCTGTTCATTTGGCGAATTTCTTCCTCTCAATTTGTTTTGCTTCACTATTTTACGTAAATTTGGGGAAACGTTAAATAAAACGCTATATGTTAGTTAGAATATTAAAATATGACATCAGAGAAAAAAAAATTGGAAAAAGGATTATTAAGAATTGAAAAGAAATATGCTTGGTCGTTTCTAGGTTTTCTATTGGCATTAATTTTTGGAGGAATTACCATTTATTCTTCATTCTTAGTAGATAAAAGTCCTGACTTAAATTTTATCATATTGTCAAATGTTAAAGTTCTTGACATTAATGCAAATGTTAGAGAATTAGATATAATTTACAAAAATGAGAATATAATTAAGCAAGATAAAAATTTGTCTATTCTGACAGTTAAAATAGAGAATACAAGCGACTTAGATATTTTGAGCAACTATTATGACCCCCATAATCCATTGGGAATCGAAGTTGAGAATGCAACAATTGTTGAAAAGCCTGAAATTATCGACGCATCTACAAACTATTTGAAACAAAATGTAGAGATAAATCAAAATGATTCGCTGAATTTTATGACTTTTTCAAACGTAATTATTGATAAACGCCAATATTTTAGTGTCAAAATACTTTTGCTTCATAAATCCAATGAAAAACCAATAATTAAACCAATTGGGAAAATCGCCGGTATTGAAAATATAGACGTCATTAATTTAGCAGACGTAATAAAAATTTCATTTTGGAATAGGCTATTACAAGGCAGCGTTGGAATACATTTGTTGAGATTTCTCATTTATATTATTCTATTAATTATAGTATTGGTATTAATATTTTTGCCTCAAAGTTTGATTGGGGAAGCAATTAGAACTAGAAAAAGAAAAAAACTCGTTTTAAAATATCGAGAAGGTAAAAAACTTGAAAGCTCTGAAGAAACGGATTTTCTTTTTGATTCTTACATTTCAAAATCAAAGACTTACCTAACAGAAGTTCAACGGTATTTTAGGAATAAGGAGGAACTTAAAGAAGAACTTGAGTTAATTATCAATAAGAATGAAAAGGATTTGCCTTTTACAAGGGATTTTGTTCATATAGATGGCAGACCTAGACCAGTTTACTATGAGACAGAGGGCGTTCTTGAAGCATTATTTGAAAAAAAGATTGTGCAGTTTGCTAATGGTGAAGTAATAATAAACGAAAAATTTGAAAATGAGCTGAACGAGTTTGTATCATTTTTGAAACTAATATAAAATACTATGGTTAATAACTCAGGCTTCGTGTGGTTGATGTACGAGACCCAATAGGGAGCCTGTTGCTCCTCTCAGGCAGCATACAGGCTTGATAGGAAATCGCCCGCAATTCGCCCCTGCATGTAGCTTCCTGCGTTATCAGTCATGGGTTGAAAATTTGAGCAGATATTGTTGGTATCACAAATTGTATATACATTTGTGATATTAAGCTATAAAATATGAAAACACTTTCATTAAAACTTGAAGATCAAATTTTTAACGAGGCA
>JAMDDG010000091.1:0-4023 GCA_023488865.1 Bacteroidota bacterium
CCAGGATACGATGCCAAAAGGTGGTTTCTGGATATCTCCCTACATCTGAACCTGAATTATTTGATCAGGAAATAGAAGTACAGACATCCCCTTCCACAGAAACCATAAATAAAAGATCTACCCCTCTTGCAAAGGTCAGTGTTTTTATGTCGCTGTTTAGAGGAAGAGACGATGTATTTGCCAAAAGATGGGAAAATAAGGTCAAAGGCACTGCCGGGTATTCGCCTGCTTGCGGCAAAGAATGGAAACTAGGCATTTGTCAGAAACCAAAAATAAAATGCTCGGAATGCAAACATCAGGATTTTCTCCCAATGAATGAAATGGCCGTTGAAGCCCATTTACGCGGCCAGGAAAATCTTGTTGCCGGGATTTATCCGATGCTCTGTGATGAAACCTGCTGGTTCCTAGCCATCGATTTTGACGATGAAGGATGGCAAAAAGATATAACAGTGCTCAGAGAAGTATGCTCTTTGTTTGAAATTCCCGTTTCAGTTGAAAGGTCACGATCCGGAAATGGAGCCCATGCCTGGTTTTTCTTTGAACATCCTGTACCCGCTACTTTAGCCCGGAAGTTTGGAAGCGCCATCCTTACCTTTGCCATGAATAAGAGGCACGAGATAACTTTTAAATCCTATGACCGTTTTTTTCCGAACCAGGATACGATGCCAAAAGGTGGGTTCGGTAATTTAATAGCACTACCTCTGCAGAAAACCGCAAGAAAAGACAGCAACAGCATCTTCGTCAATGAGCAATTTCAGCCCATTGATGATCAGTGGGCTTTTCTGTCATCCGTTCGAAGACTCTCTGAAGGGAATCTGGAAGAACTAATTTCAAGGCTATGTCCGGGAAGTGAGCTTGGTATTTTGAAGACAGATGATGAAGAAGCGCCCAAACCATGGGAAAGCAATAAAAAGACGGAAGTCATGAAGAATGATTTTCCCAATAAAATTGAAATTGTAAAAGCCAACATGTTGTTTATACCCAAGGCAGGGATTTCACCAAAAGCATTGAATCACATGAAACGGCTGGCTGCATTCAAAAATCCTGAATTTTACAAAGCCCAGGCCATGCGCTTGCCGACTTTCGATAAACCAAGGATTATATCTTGTTCGGATGAAACAACTGAATACCTGTGCTTGCCAAGGGGATGTGAAACGGACATAAGGAAATTGTTTGAGGGAATGAAGATGAACGTTTTGTGGACCGACAAAACCAATCACGGCAAAAAGATCGATGTAGTATTTAACGGTAGCCTTCGGGACGAACAACCCTTGGCTGTTGAAAAATTGTTGGAATACGATGATGGCATACTTTGCGGGACAACGGCTTTCGGGAAAACAGTCGCAGCCATAAGGCTGATTGCAGAAAAAAAGGTTAATACCCTGATTTTAGTTGACAAGGTCAGCCTGGTATCCCAATGGAAAGAAAAGCTTTCAGCCTTTCTGACAATCAACGAGACATTCCCGGCTATTGATATTCCCGTAACCAGAAAAAGAAGAGAAAATAAAAGCATTATCGGACAGATGGGGGGCGGGAAACAAACATTGAACGGTATTATTGATATTGCTGTCATGCAATCGCTCAACAGGTTGGGCGAAGTAAAAGATTGTGTGAAAGATTATGGCATGGTAATCGTTGACGAGTGTCATCATGTTTCGGCTTTCAGTTTTGAAATGATATTGAAAAATGTGAACGCAAAATACGTTTATGGGTTAACAGCTACTCCTGCCAGAAAGGATGGTCATCATCCCATAATCTTTATGCAGTGTGGTCCGATTCGATATCGGGATGATGCAAAAAAACAAGCAGAGAAAAGGCCTTTTGATCATTTTATTATACCCCGTTTCACTTCTTTCAATACATCGGTCGATAAAGAAGAGAAAGATATTTCAATTCATGAATTATATGCCGGGATCATCGAAAATGAAATGAGAAATCAGTTGATTGTTGATGATGTGGTACAGTGCCATAAAAATGGCAGAAATTGCCTTGTTCTGACAGAAAGGACCGACCACGTTAAGGCACTTGCCAACGAACTAAGCAAAAGGATTCCGGATGTTATTTTGCTCACGGGTGGTATGGGTATAAAGGAAACCAGGAAAACCATGATCCGGATTTCAGAAGTTACAAATGACAAACCTCTAACATTGGTTGCAACAGGCCGTTATATTGGCGAAGGCTTTGATGAACCAAGGCTTGACACCCTTTTTCTGGCTATGCCGATTTCGTGGAAAGGAACCTTACAGCAATATGCAGGCAGGCTTCACCGATTGTTCAAAACAAAAAAAGAGGTTTTGATTTATGACTATGTGGATGTCAGGGTTAGTATGTTTGAAAAGATGTACAATAAGCGGCTTTCCGGCTACGCCTCGATTGGATATAAAGCAAAAGGTGAAAATTTGACATCAGAAAATACGGATATCATTTTTGATAAAAGTAATTTCTTACCAGTCTTTTTCAATGACATTGCCTGTACCTCCAGGGAGATATTGATTGTAAGCCCTTTTGTCTCGAAGCGACGTACTTTACATATGATGCAAAATCTTAGGACAGCACTTAATAATGGCGTACGAGTGGTTGTGGTGACCAGGCCTTCCGAAGATTTCAAAGACAAGGATTTGAGTGCTTGGCAGACAACACTCGAGTTGTTAAAAACCTCCGGTATTGTCATTGTTTTTAAATCAAATATCCATCAAAAATTTGCTGTTGTGGATCAAAAGATTGTGTGGTATGGGAGCGTCAACCTTTTAAGCTTCGGCAATGCCGAGGAAAGCATCATGCGGCTCGAAAGCTCAAATGTCGCGAACGAACTGATTCGAAGCATAAAGAAGGGGACTGATACGTGATATTGTAACATATTATTGCTATATTTGTTACAAATATAAAGCATAATACAAATGCAAAGCATTGAAGATAAAGTGCATCAAAGAATCTTGAAAGTCAAGAGAGGAAACCTATTATTCCCTGAAGATTTTCATGATTTAGGTTCATCGGAAGCCATACGCTTGGCTTTGCACCGCTTGGAGAAAGAAAAACGAATTGCTCGTGTTGCACAAGGCATATATGTTCGACCCATAATAAGCCAATACCTAGGCGAGGTATTACCTTCGGCAGAAGAGGTTGCAAAGGGAATTGCAAAACGAGATAGAATTCGAATTGTCCCAACAGGTGTTTATGCCCTAAGTGCATTAGGATTAAGCACACAGGTTCCTATGAAATTGGTGTTTCTATCCGATGGGGCAGCCCGTGTTGTGAAGATTGGAAAACGCACTATAAAATTTAAGAAAACCACACCTAAAAGTCTTTTGGCAAAAGGTAAAATAAGCAGTTTGGTGATTCAAGCATTACGGGAAATAAAGATCAATAACGTAACCGATTCGGAAGAAAAGAAAATTGTCGGCCTATTGAAAAAAGAAAACCCAATCGATTTAATTCACGATATAAGGTTGGCTCCGGTTTGGATTCAAAAAATCATGAAAAAAGCACTCTGAATGTCAAAAATCAATTTTTACAACATACCTGACAACGAGAAATCAATCATTTTTCAACATATCGCAAATGCGAAGAACATGGCGCCGTTTGCTGTAGAAAAAGATTGGTGTAGTTGCCGAAGAAGAAAGCGATAAAGACAGAACAATTAATGTTTATTATCCCAATGTAATAGCATCTCCCGGTTATCTGCAACCAAAAATTCAAATTGAAATAGGTTGCCTATCCCGCAAGTTCTGGAAGCGTGGAAAGCCGATTACAAAACAATGTTGGAACAGATGATTTACGAAGAGAAACCACCTTCGTTTGATGAAATTATAATGGAACTGACCGGCCTAAAAGATAAAATCAACGCATTAACCTGGAAATTTGAAAATCAATTTCCGCTTCCATCGAATTGATGCTATCACGAAATATCAAAGGTCTTAGCCTTAGCTTATTAGCTTAGATGTAATCTGGCTAAAGAAAGTTCCAATTCGTTTAAAAATAAACAAATCCCACGCATGTCAACAACAAGGCGAATCTTTTTGCGAT
>JAMDDG010000091.1:4033-10980 GCA_023488865.1 Bacteroidota bacterium
CCCCAAATCCTGGCGTCTTCCTGGCGTAAAAAACAAAACACCTACAAGTCCGCCTTGTAAGTGTTTGATTTTGAGGGTGGGCCCAGCAGGGCATGATCCTGCGACCCCCTGATTATGAGTCAGATGCTCTAACCAACTGAGCTATGGGCCCTGAAATTAGGAGTTCCTAATTTGGAGGTGCAATTTTAATCATTTGCACCGTATTTTTCAAATGTTTTGAACAATTAAATTTTTGGGATCGCTTTTAACAGCAGGTTCACCACGTTGTGCACATTTTTGGAGAAGATCGCGAGGATCTCCTCCCAGGTAACGGGCGTCTCATCCTCCTTCCAACTGTCGTAATCGGTGGCCATGGCCACTGCAGCATAGGGGATTCCCAACTCGTTGGCCAGGATGCACTCGGGAGCGGTGCTCATGTTGACAAGGTCGCCGCCCCAACTGCGGAACATCCTTGATTCGGCCCGGGTGGAGAAGCGCGGTGGCCCGGGTGGAGAAGCGCGGTCCTTCGATGGTAACGATGCACCCACCCTTGTGAACAGGCAGGCTTAACTCCTTTCCCACTTCAAAAAGCAACTCCCGCATCCTTTCGTCAAACGGTTCAGCCATGGGGGTATGCTTCATCTCGTGGGGTTCGAAGGACTCAAAGAAAGTAGTCGCCCGGTGCCTGGTGAAATCAATGAACTGATCGGGCAGGACGAGCTCTCCCCTGCCAATATGATCACGCAGACTGCCACATGCCGTAGTAGCCAGAATATGGGTACAGCCCAACTCTTTTATCGCAAAAAGATTCGCCTTGTTGTTGACATGCGTGGGCGTGATGGTGTGATCACGGCCATGCCTGGAAAGTAGCACTGCCTCCACCTGACCGATTTTCCCGCATATAAAATCCGAACTCGTTGCCCCGTAAGGTGTCGCAACAGTTTTTCGTTCTGCATTTTTCAGTATATCAGGATTTTCCAGACCAGATCCTCCGATAATTGCTATTTTTTTCATCGTAATATCAACAATTTGGAATTTTCATACCTCTTTCAAATTCAACACAATTAATGCCGCCTCCTCGACTGTCCCACCAAAGGAGACCAAACCTTCCTCGTGGCCTCCCATCACGAAAATTTTTCGTTCCAACACAGCCGGATTTGTCATTATCCTGGTGATTTCAGCTGCCATTTCCGGCGTGCCGTATTCGACCTTCCTGTCTGTCGTTGGAAGTACATCGATGTACCTCTCCCAAAGCTCACGGTTATGAATATGCACCACTGCTCCGATATCCGGATTTGCCCCATAGACTGCGGCGTGACTCATCGACTCGGCAGATGCCCTGATGAGTCCCCGGCACCAAAGTGTATTGAGGGCTGGTTCACATCTTTCGACCAATGGATATTTTGTCTGATCCAGCTCAGGCAACCCACCTGTAGCGGTACCAGAAATGTAAAACTGGTTGCTTCGGGGTACCCGGATAGAAATATTGCCATAACCGATGCCATCGGGATAGCTGCCTATCAATTGCTTCAGCCATAATTCCCTTCGCCAGTGATTTAGCGGAGTGTAAAGCGTTGCAGGAATTTGGACTGCCTCTTTTGTGAGGTGACAATCAAATTTGAGGTAGCCTTCGGAAGGGTTTGTTTTAATCATTATTTGTTTGTTTTAGCCTCAGAATTACAAATCCCGGGGAACATGTGGTTTGGGAAAGAGTAAACGGATCCCTTCTTCTGTAGCCGGACAAATTCCTCTTTCGGTGATGAGTCCGGTAACATACCTGGAGGGTGTTACATCGAACGCGTAATTGGCCACCGGCGATGTCAAATTAAGGACATTCACCTTACCAGGAAGTCCGTTTTCGAGCATTCCCTCCATCCAGGTTACTTCTTCCCCATCCCTTTGTTCAATGGGTATCTCTTTGATCCCGTCTTTCATACTGAAATCGATGGACGAGGATGGCAGCGCCACATAGAATGGCACCTTGTTATCGAAGGCGGCCAGTGCCTTGAGGTAAGTGCCTATTTTATTGGCCACATCGCCCCGGGAGGTGGTCCGGTCGCTGCCGACTATGCAGAGATCCACCATGCCGTGTTGCATCAAATGTCCCCCGGCATTGTCGGGGATAACGGTATGCGGAACCCCTTCCTGCGACAATTCCCAAGCGGTGAGACGGGCGCCCTGGTTGCGGGGCCTTGTCTCATCCACCCACACATGCAGGGGGATATTTTTCTGAAAGGCCTTGTAAATGGGTGCGGTCGCAGTGCCCCAGTCGATGCAGGCGAGCCATCCCGCGTTGCAATGGGTCAGGATATTGACCGGCTGTCCGTTCTTTCTTTTGCTAATCTCTTCGATCAGCGCGCAGCCGAAATTACCGATGGCTTCAGACCAGGCAATTTCCCGTAATTTCTGTCGGCCGGCAGTTTCGAGGGCCAGATCAATCGCCTGTTTTCGGGAGTTACAACCAGACAATCGTGCTGTCATTTCATCGATCAGGATAGCCAGGTTGACGGCTGTTGGACGGGCTGATTTCAGGTAAACGGCCGATTGCTGCAACTCTTCCCGCCAATTCCGATCACTGCTCCTGATCAGGGAAAGGTAAATCCCAAAAGCGCCAGTAACACCAATCAGCGGGGCGCCCCTGACGGTCATGTTACGGATGGCCTCAAATGCATCGCCGGCAGTCTGCAGATCGACAATCTTAAATTCGAAAGGCAGCAGACGCTGATCGATCACCTGAATCACACGCTGATTTTCAGGATGTACCCAGATGGTGCAATAATTTCTGCCGTTTACGTTCATCCAGGTTTACTCCTTGCTGAAAGCGGCGTCGAACGCCAGCCTGCTGGGAGAGAAATCGATCCTTTTCACGAAGGCACACGATTCGGCGGCGCCCATTTCGCGGTCCATGCCACTGTCTTCCCACTCAACGGAAAGCGGTCCGTTGTAGCCGATATCGTTCAGGGCGCGGATGATTTTTTCAAAATCGATCCTGCCACGGCCCACGCTCCTGAAGTTCCAGAATCGCCGGCTGTCGCCAAAATCAAGATGTCCGCCAAAGACGCCCGACGTACCCGGATGCTCGTTCCAGCTTACATCCTTCATGTGCACGTGGAAGATTCTTTCCCCAAAGACGTAGATAAACTTGGCATAATCCACTCCCTGGTAACCCAGATGGCTGGGATCATAATTAAACCCGAAGGCGGGATGATTGTTGACTGCTTTCAAGGCCCGGCGAGCGGTTTCTATGTCGAAGGCAATCTCGGTAGGGTGAACTTCGAGGGCATATTTCATCCCCATCTTCTGGTAAGCATCCAGGATGGGAATCCAGCGTTTGGCGAAATCATCGTAACCAGCCTGGATCATCTCCTGCGAAACGGCAGGGAAAGAGTAAAGCAGGTGCCAGACGGAGCTGCCGGTAAAACCATTGACGACCTTCAGGCCCAGGCGTTTGGCAACCTCTCCCGTCTTAATAACTTCGGCAGCTGCCCGTTGACGGATACCTTCCGGCTGTCCGTCTCCCCAGATGGCTTCCGAAAGCATCCCTTTGTGCCGGACGTCTGGATTATCGCAAACAGCTTGCCCAACTAAGTGGGTAGAAATGGCAAATAGTTTTAAATTGTATTTCTTCAGCAACGCGAGTTTGGCATCACAATAAGCCTGATCGGCTTTGTCGACCTCGATATGGTCGCCCCAGCAGGCCAGTTCCAGACCGTCATAACCAAAGGCAACGGCCTTTTTGCAAACCTCTTCGAGCGTTAAGTCGGCCCACTGGCCGGTAAATAGGGTAACAGGACGTTTCATGAGCTATAATTTAGATTTATATGTTTGATGTACAAGTGCCTAAAGTATTTAAAGTGACTAAAGTACTTGGTGAGCTGAGGTTGGGAGTCCTTAACTTTAGGCATTTTAGGCACTTTAGTACACTTTAGGCACTCTTTTAAAATTTCACCCATTTGGTGGTGTCATCGTAGCCGGCTTTGACAATGGCGTCAATAAACTTCATACCGCGGATACCGTCTTCCACGGTAGGGAAGTCGAGCCATTCGGCTTTGGGCTTTTCGCCGTTCATCTTTGCCCGCAAGGTCAGCGAGAAATTGCGATAGATATTGGCAAATGCTTCGAGGTAGCCTTCGGGATGGCCTCCGGGCGTGCGGGTATTGTATTTGGCGATATCGCTCATGTAACCGTTCCCAACGCGCACGATCTCGGTAGGTTTGTCGACCCATTTGACCAAAAGGGTATTGGGTTCGTGCTGAAACCATTCGAGTCCTCCCTTGTCGCCGTAAATCCTTATTTTAAGTGCATTTTCTTCGCCTACAGCCACCTGAGAGGCCATCAAAACCCCCCGTGCGCCATTGTTAAAGCGAAGCAACGCGGCTCCGTCATCATCCAGCAAGCGGCCGGGAACAAAAACTTTTAGTTCGGCACAGATTTCTACTGTTTTCAATCCGGAAATATATTCTGCCAGATGGTGCGCGTGGGTACCGATATCGCCCATGCACCCTGCTTTGCCGGAACGTTTAGGGTCGGTACGCCAGGATGCCTGCGCATTGCCTGCATCTTCCAGTTTGGAAGAGAGCCATCCCTGCGGATATTCGACATATATTTTTCTGACCTCGCCGATATCTCCTCTCCTAACCCTTTCTTTTGCCTCTTTCACGGCAGGATAGCCTGAATAGGTGTGTGTCAGGGCGAGGATCAAGCCGGTTTCTTCCAGTTTGGCTTTCAATTTTAAGGCTTCATCCAACGTGAAAGTGATAGGCTTATCCACCACTACATTGAACCCGTTTTCAAGCGCCATCATGGCCGGATCGAAATGGGCAAAATTGGGCGTCACGATGGTGACAAAGTCCATTCTTTCGCCTTCGGGGAGCAATATTTCCTTTTCGAACATCTCCCGGTAGGTTTTATAAATCCTGCCCTCGGGCAAGTAATAAGATAATCCCGAACTGTGTGAAATAGCAGAATCAATACTGAAACATCCGCAAACCAGCTCTATCTGGTTGTCCATCAGCGCTGCCAGTCGGTGGATTGCCCCGATAAAAGCATCGGTGCCACCACCTACCATGCCCATTCTTAATTTTCTGTTCATGATCATTTCCTCTGTTTATAATTTGTTTTTAAAGGTCAAATAGAATAGCATGATTGGATAAATTATGTTCATTACGATTGACGATTGAGCTATCATGGCTATTCCCTGCCGTTGAATTTGAATTAAACTTCGGGGAATAAAGTTAGAAAAAAGTAGATAGAGTGAGCGAAAGCGCCCAAAGTTTTGATAAAAAACAGATGTTAATAAATTTACCGCAGAAAGTGCGGTTTATCGTTAAAGAGTAGAAATGGTTTTTATATTTTTGGCAACTGTTCAGCGAAGCTGCAAAGTAGATAAACCGGATCCATTTTTATCCTTTATATTTAACTTCAACCTCTTCTTTGATGAAAAGATTGAAACTTGTTGTTTTAACTTTATTTGCCTTGATCCTACTCTGGTTATTGGTAGGCATGGTTATCTGCGTGAAAGTAAAGGTGACCAATTGGAAAAGGCTGAACGAGATCGAGGAGGTGAATGCTGCCAGCTACCGGACATTCAGCCGTTTTATCGATGATATCGAGGATAAAACTGATTGGAGTGTTGAAATTATCAGCGGGCTAAGATCGCGGGAAAAACAAAAGGAGCTGCAACGTGAAAACGCTAAAAATGCATCGGTCGACAAAAGCCGTCACGTTTTAGGCCGGGCCATCGACATTAATTTGTACCAAAAAAACTGGCTGTGGAGAATCTGGCTGAAAAAATTTAACTCCAAGAAAGATTGGCGCAACAGCGGAGTGGTCAAAATCTCGGAAAAATACGGATTACTATGGGGTGGAAGCTACCGCAGTTACCACGATCCGGTTCACTTCGAGATTAAGTAAAGAAAATGTGGAAATGTGGAAATTATTCGCATTTTTTATTGAGAGGACAAACTGTCTGACCACTGAACTACTAATTATCTTGTAGGAAACTGCATTTCCAAATTTTCGAATTTCTCACATTTTCACATTAAAAAACCCCCTCGAAAGCAAATCAAGGGGGTTTTTTGTATGTTGAAACGAGAAGGTTTTATCCTTTCTTTTCCTCCTTCGGTTTTCCGGGTACGGGAACAACGAAAGTCTTCATATCTACCGGGCCAATTTCCAGTTTCTCCGGCATCATCGTGGCGTTGGAATTGTAGATTTCATCCCAGGTAACGGATTTTCCGGTATAGGAAGATTCGCGGCCCATCACGGCGGTCAGACAGGAAATTGCAGTTTCAACGGCCTGGTTCAGCGGTTTGTTGGCACGGATGTGGTTGATAAAATCGACATGTTCGAGGGTATAAGGATCGGTTTGTTTGTGATCGGTTTTCTCTTTGTCACCGTCCGTTTTCCAAATCACTTTACCTTGTAAATCTTTGATCTCGTGATCTTTTCCGGCACTGCTCCAGGATCCTTTGGTACCCTGGATGAATTCGGAAACATTGTTGGCACATCCATCAATCTGACGGCACATACTGTGCAGGCGAATGCCCCCTTCGTACTCATAATCTATGCTGAACATATCATACTGATCTCCGGTAAGCCTGCGTTGGCGGGCGCCGAAACCGACAGCCTTAATTGGTTTTTTGCCTGTGAACCAGTTGAACACATCAAGATTATGCACGTGTTGCTCCACAATATGGTCGCCTGAAAGCCATTTCCAGTTTACCCAGTCACGGATCATCCATTCCATGTCGCTCCAATTTTTCTCACGGTTTCTGAACCATAGCATCGATTGGTTCCAATAGACATTGCCAGAAACGATTTCGCCGATCATTCCGCTTTGGATCTGTTTGAATGACTCTACATATTTGCGTTGATGGTGACGCTGGGTCCCGGTGACAACCACCAAACCTTGGGATTCGGCTTTTTTGGCTGTAGCCATAATGGACCGGGCACCTGGCCCGTCGACA